>CAKTTM010000180.1 GCA_934615145.1 uncultured Clostridia bacterium
TCTATCAGGAGGCGAGCAGCCGTGATCCATTTGCGAGAGATGAATCAGAAGGCGGGCTACCGCACAGCCAGCGGCTACCCGCTGTCCAATGAGTTGATCGCGGGGCTTCAGTCGCTGCGCTTCACGGCCTCCGTCACCATACTCTGCGGCGAGAATGGCTCGGGCAAGACCACGCTGATGCAGCTGCTGGCGGCGGGCGTGCGCGCCTCGCTGATCGGCGAGGCCGGCGTGCACGCACAGCGGGCCCGCACCTTCCAGCAGGCCGCCAAGTCCTTCCAGTTTGTGATGAACGCGCGCCCGCAACGCAGCTTTTTCTTTACGGCGGAAGACTTCAGCCGCTACCTGGACGAGCGGGCGCGCATGATGCAGGAGGCCAGAGAGAGCCTGCAGGAGATCGAAGAGGGATATCAGGGCCGCAGCGCACTGGCCAAGTCGCTGGCCTCCCAGGCGCACGCGGGCACGCTGAGCCAGATGGCGGGCCAATACGAGCGTGAGCTGCTGCAGTCCTCCCACGGCGAGGGCTTCCTCAGCTTCTTTGGCGGGCGGCTGATATCCCCCGGGCTCTACCTGATGGACGAGCCGGAGGGTGCCCTGAGCTACGCCAACCAGCTGTCCCTGCTGGCCTTGATCGATCAGGCGGTAGCGGCAGGCGGCCAGGTCATCATGGCGACGCACTCGCCTGTACTTGCCGCCTACCCAAAGGCCGCCCTGCTGGAAGTGGCGCAGGGCGGCCTGAGTGAGATCAGCTATGAGCGCATCGAGGGGGTGCAGTTTCTCAAGCACTTCCTCCAGCACCGCGAGCATATACTGCGGCAGGCGGGTATTGAAGGCGAGAAGAGTTCAGACGAATAGGGTTTTCTGACCGCGTCAATACCAGGTCGCCCCAAAGGCGGTGATGTACCAGCCGCCCTTGTTATGCGGCTCGTATTTGAAGACCTCCGGCTGCGTCTGGCGCTCGGCGGGGAGGGCGTAATAGTTGCGGTCGGCCTTTTCTGCCAGGGCGTCGTAGATATAGCTGTAGCGCAGGATGCGGTTGTCCATGTTGCCTTCAACCGTCTCCACCAGATATTTGCCCTCACCCAGGGGCTCCACATGGCTCACCAGGCCGATGTGCACATAGGGCGTGCTGCCCCGGCGGCCGTAAATCACCTGATAGCCCGGCTGGGGGATGTAGCTGATGCGGTCCATCTTGGTGAAGCCTTCCCACAGCTTGGGCACGGCAGCCTCATGCACCGAGTGCGCCCGGCCATCGGTCTGCAGCGTGGTCTCGCCCCGCCAGTTCATCGGCACGCCCACCATGTCCAGGCTGTAGTTGATGAAGGCGCCGCACCAGCCGAAGCTGGACTTGGCGTTGCGCAGCCAGAAGGTGTATTTGTTGGAGCGCGGAAAGGGCTGGTTGCCGGCCTCCTGCCACTCATTCAAGGCAAAGTCGATGCCCTGCTGGATGATCTCCGGCATCTGCCCCGCCGGGCCTACAGTGACCTTTAGGGTGCTTACCTTGTTGCTGGACGAGGTGAAGGTAACGGTGGCCTCCCCCTCGCTCAAAAAGTTGATGATGCCCCGGTTGTTCACCTGGGCCACCAGGGGATCGCTGCTGCTCCAGCTGCCGCGCTTGGCGGGCACGAATTCAAAGCTGCGGCCCACATGGCTTTCAAGCTCAGTGGGCAGCTTGGCTTTCTTGTCAGCAGCCAAGGCAGGGGCGCTGAGCAGCAGCAGGGCGATCAGCAAAGACAACAGGCGTTTCATGGCTTTACCTCCTCAGGGTGGGTCGATTGCGCCAGCGCTTCTTCCTCCACCCGCTTGCGTCCGGCGCCCGACGAATCGATGGCGACGGCCACAAAGCCGACGATGATGGACAGATAGTAGGTCAAAAAGCGCCAGATCAGCAGCGCCGCAAAGATAATCTGCGGCGGGAAAAAGTTGCGGAAAAACAGGTAGAAGCCGCCCTCCTGCGCGCCCGAGGCGCCGGGCAGCGGGGTGAAGCTGGCCGCGATGAACAGCATCAGCTGGATGGTCAGCACGCTGCCGTAGCTGGCGGTGTTCAGGCCAAAGCCGCGGTAGACAAAGTAGGTGGCGCTCATCAGTCCCACTACCTGCATGACCGACAGCAAGAAAAGCAGCAGGAACTGGAAGGGATGTCGGGTGACCAGGTCCACACTGGCGTGAAAATCCTGCAGCGCGGCGTCCCAGCGCGAGGAGCTGCGGGCGACATCCTTGACGATGCGCAGCCTGTGCGCCAGCTTGACCAGAAAGATGATGATGGCGCGCACCGCGTTGCGGCTGATGGCAAGCAGTATGACCAGGACGACGGCGATGCCATTTAGGAAAAAGCCCAGGCTGACCATCCACACGCCCTGGCCCAGGGAATCCGCCACCAGGCCCGGATTGGTGGCCCAGGCCACCGCGCCCAGCAGCAGCAGCGCGCACTGCCAGCAGAAGAACTTCACCGCCAGTGCTGAGCTGGTGATGCCGGCGGGGATGCCCCGCTTCTTGAGCGAGAAGACCTGCATGGGCTGGCCGCCTGTGGCCGCCGGCGTGATCGATGAATAGTACATGCCGATCAGGCCCACACGCAGGCCTAAATGCAGGCTGACCGGCACCTTCTGAAAGCGGAAGAAGACATACAGCGAGCCGCCCTCCAGCGACATATGCACCAGGAAACAACCCACGCCGCCCAGCAGCCACCAGGGATTGATGTCACGGATGGCGGTGCCGATCTGCGTAAAATCCCCAGAACTGAAAGCAAAATAAAGCACCATGCCAAAGGTGCCGATGATGAACAGGTAGTTGAGGATCTTGTTGCGTGTCTGCTTGGTAATCGATGCCGCCTGCCCTTCGGAAGCGCAGTGTAAGCCCCGCTTCACAGGCCAAATTATACCACAGCGCTGTATAAAAGTCATCCGCGCAGGCAGACCAGCGCTGGGCCATATGTAACAGATTGGTATCAATATGCTCAAGGGGCACAAAACAAAGCTAAAACTTGACCTGGCCTGCAAGAAAGGCTATTGTATTAGCCATCTTTCAAGGGGAGGTCGCGCATGATACTGGACAGGCTTGAGCAGATCCATTTGTACCGTGGGCTGAGCGTCCATATGGACCGAGCCATTGACTATCTGACGTGGACTGACCTGAGCTCTTTGCCCGATGGCCGCCATGAGATCGATGGCGAGCCGGTCTTCATGAACATCATGCCCGTCAGCCTGGGCGACAACCCGAATTGGGAGGCGCACCGGCGCTACATCGACATACAGATCGCGCTGATGGAGGGCGAGAGCATCGCCTGGGCGCCGCTTGAGAGCATTCAGGGCTTCTCGCCCTATGATGAGTCAAAGGGCGACATACAACTCAGCCAGGACGCGAGCCAGGGTCTGGTTTTCCCACTGCATAAGGGCAGCTTTGGCATCTATTTCCCCTCTGACGCCCATCGCCCCGGCCTGGGCCAGGGGCAGAGCCGCAAGGCGGTGGTCAAGGTGCAGGTAGCATGACCCATCAGGGCACCGTCATCCTCAATACCGCCAGGCTCCGTCTGCGCCCCTACCTGCCAGGCGACGCGCAGGCCATGTTTGCGGGTTGGGCCAACGATGAGCGCGTGACCCGCTACCTCACCTGGCAGCCGCATGGCGACATCGCGGTGACGGAGCAGCTGATCGCCCAGTGGGTGGAGAGCTACCAGTCCGACACCGTCTACCGCTGGGGCATCACCATGGGCGGTGAGCTGATCGGGGACATATCGGTGGTGAGCTGGCAGGAGGACAACGAGGCCTGCGAAATCGGCTACTGCCTGGCCTATGACCACTGGGGCCAGGGCATCATGACGGAGGCGCTGCAAAGCGTGATGCGCTATCTGTTTGACAGCATCGGCTTTCACCGCGTGATGATACGCCACGAGGCGGATAACCCCGCCTCCGGCCGTGTGATGCAAAAGGCGGGGCTACTCTATGAGGGCTGCCTGCGCCAGGCGCTCAAGCGCCGGGACGGCAGTTACGGCGATATCTGCGTATACGGCGCCACCCAAGATCAGTGGCGCCAGGCGCAAAGGAAGGTGACAGGCTGATGACCATCGTGCCGAAAAACTACCGCTCCCTGCTCAATCTCTATGAGACGCAGGAGGCCATCACCATCGTCAAGAAGACGATAGAGGATTTTTTGTCCAAGGCGCTGAACTTAAAGCGCGTCTCCGCCCCCCTGTTCGTGGCGGAGAGCTCCGGCCTCAATGACAACCTAAGCGGCGTGGAGCGGCCGGTGGCCTTTGACATCAAGCAGACCGGCAGCCAGGTGCAGGTGGTGCACTCGCTGGCCAAGTGGAAGCGCATGGCCCTTAAAGACTATGGCTTCCCTGTAGGCGAGGGGCTCTATACCGATATGAAC
>CAKTTM010000181.1 GCA_934615145.1 uncultured Clostridia bacterium
GGGTTAAGGAGCCTAATGGGAAGCAAGACCCGCCTGACAGTGCTTGTCAGGCGGGTCTTGCTTTGCGCCAGTCCGTGTCACTCCTGGGGCTTTCCCCCCTCCACCCAGGCGGTGGACAACACCGGCACGCCCAGGTGGATGGCCAGCACCAGGCCCAGGGGACGCTTGAGCACGCGGATGCCTTTTTGCCGCAGGCGCTCGGCCAGGGTCTGGGCGGCCTCTTCCTCGCCGCAGTATTGCACCACCACCTGCGAGGGCTGGCCGCTGATGTCCTGCACCAGCTGGCGCAGCTGATCCTGCTTGCCGCGGGCCAGCGCGTGGCTGACCACGCTGCCATCCTGCAGCGTCAGCAGGGGGCGGAGGTTCAAGAGCGTGGACACCGAGCTGCGCATGAAGCCAAGCCGGCCGCTGCGGCGCAGGGGCTCCATGTCCTGCAGGGTGAAGATGGTGCGCGTGGCCTTGCGCATCTGGCGCAGGCGGTCAAAGCAGTCGCTCAGCCCCAGGCCCTGGTCGATCAATGACCGGGCCTCGCGCAGCATCAGGTAGAGGGCGCCGGCGGTGGTGCGCGAGTCGATCACCATCACCTGGCCCCCCGTCTCCTGCGCAGCCTGCATGGCGTTGAAATAGGTGCCGCTCAGGCGCGAGGAAATCGTCAGGCACAGCACCTGATGCCCCTGGCCCAGCAGCTTTTGAAAGACATCGATGAAGGCGGCCGTCGGCGCCTGGGCGGTGGAGTAGCCGTGCAGGTCCTGCTCAGGCTCGGGCTGCCAATCCTCGGCGTAGCCCTCCTGATAGCTGTCCTTGCCGCCGCGGTCAAAGCGCATGGGCACCACCACGGCCTTGAGGTCGCGGGCCTCCTGGCGGCTCAAATAGGCGGTGGAATCGGTCACCAGGTAGATCATGCCACATGCCCTCCTATGCTGCGGAACCGCCGCATGCGATCCTCGCGTATCTGCTCGCCGCTCATGCCCTGATAGTGGTGCAGCGCCGCGCTGAAGGCCTGGTGCACGCCCTGCATCCAGCGCAGCTGATCCTCGCCCTCGGGCAGGATGCCCTCGATGACGCCAAAGCGCAGCATGTCCTGCGCGGACAGCTTCAAGGCCTCGCTGGCCTCCACCACTTGGCCCGCGTCCTTGTAAATGATGCTGGCCGCGCCCTCTGGCGACAGCACCGAGTAGATGCTGTTCTCCAGCATCCAGACCCGGTTGGCGCAGGCCAGCGCCAGCGCGCCTCCGCTGCCGCCCTCGCCGATGATGACGGAGAGGATGGGCACCTTGAGCCCCATGGACTCGTGGAGGATTTCCGCGATGGCCTGGCTCTGCCCCCGCTCCTCAGCGCCGATGCCGCAGGCGGCGCCCGCCGTATCGATCAGGCAGAGCACCGGGCGGCCGAATTTTTCCGCCTGGCGCATATGCCACAGGCTCTTGCGATAGCCCTCGGGCTGGGCGGAGCCAAAGTTGCGCCGCAGGCGGTCGGGTGTGTCGCTGCCCTTTTCCAGGCCCAGCACGGTGACCGGCTGCCCTTCAAAGAAGCCGATGCCCGCCACCACCGCCGGGTCATCGGCAAAGCGGCGGTCGCCAAAGAGCTGAATGAAATCCTGTATCATGAAGTCGATGTATCTCAGGGCGTCCGGGCGCTGGTTGTGCCGCGCCAGCTGCACGCGCTTATAGGCGTCCATAGGCACCTCCTGTATGCAGGCGCAGCAGCAGGCTGAGCAGCTCGCGCTGCTGGGGCCGGGGGCTCAGGCGCCCCACAAAGCCGTGCGCCAGCTGGAACTCCGAGCGCTGGAAGCCCTCGGGCAGCTTTTGCCGGGTGGTCTGCTCGATCACCCGCGGGCCGGCAAAGCCCACCAGGGCGCCGGGCTCGGCCAATATGACATCGGCCTGCATGGCAAAGCTGGCCGCCACGCCGCCGGTGGTGGCGTCACAGAGCACCGCGATATAGCACAGCCCCGCGTCCGAATGCGCGCGCACAGCGCCGGAGACCCGGGCCATCTGCATCAGGCTTAATATCCCCTCCTGCACGCGCGCGCCGCCCGACAGCGTAAAGCCGATCACCGGCAGGCGCAGCTGCAGAGCCTTCTCAAAGAGCCGCACCAGCTTTTCGCCCACCGCTGCCCCCATCGAGCCCATCATGAAGCCATGCTCCATCGCGAAAAAGGCGCAGTCCTGGCCATCCAGGCGGCCCAGGCCGGTCAATACCGCCTCGTTCTCGCCCGACTGCTCCCTGGCCTGCTGCAGCTTTTGCTGATAGCCGGGGAAGCCCAGGGGGTCGGTGGCGCCAAGATCGCTGTCCAGCTCCTCAAAGCTGCCGGCGTCCAGTATCATGGCCACCCTTTCACGCGCGGCCACCTTGTGGTAGAGGCCGCAACGCTGGCAGATATGATCGTCCTGGGCCAGCTGCTGGCGGGTCAGCTCGCGCTTGCAGCCGGGGCAGATGATGGCCTGGTCATCCAGCGGCGGCGCGCCCTCTGGCCGCTCCAGCTGCAGGCGGGGGCTTTTGAACATGGATTTGTCAAGCATGGCCGCCTCCTCGCTGGCTTAAGTAGTCGGTGGTGTAGCTGCCATCCTCAAAGGCGGGCTCGGCCATCAGATCGGCCTGAAAGAGCGCGGTGTGGTCGATGCCCTCGATCACCGTCTCGCACAGCGCCGCCTGCATCTTGCGGATGGCCTCCTCGCGCGTGGGCGCGTGGACGATCAGCTTGCCGATCAGGCTGTCATAGTGCACCGGCAGCTGGTAGCCCTGGTAGAGCGCCGTGTCAAAGCGCACCCAGGGGCCGCCGGGGATGTGCAGTATCTGGATGGTGCCGCCAGAGGGGCGAAAGCCCTGCGCCGGGTCCTCGGCGTTGATGCGGCACTCGATGGCGTGGCCGCGGCTGACGATGTCCTTTTGCTGAAAGGGCAGGGGCACGCCTGCCGCCACGCGTATCTGCCACTTGACCAGGTCGACGCCGGAGATCATCTCGGTGACCGGATGCTCCACCTGCAGCCTGGTGTTCATTTCCATGAAGTAGAAGCTGCCCTGCTTGTCCAGCAGGAACTCCAGCGTGCCCACGCCCTCGTATTTGAGCGCGCGCACCGCCTGGCGGGCGGCCCGCATCAGCTTCATGCGCTGCTGGGCGCTGAGCAGGGTGCAGGGGCTCTCTTCCAGAATTTTCTGGTGCTTGCGCTGCATGGAGCAGTCCCGCTCGCCAAAGCAGACGATGTGCCCCTTGCTGTCGCAGAGCACCTGCACCTCCACATGCTTGACATCGCTTAGCAGCTTTTCGATATACAGCGCCGGGTCATTGAAGCTGCTGCGCGCCTCCTGCGCCGCCTGGGTGTAGGCGTGGGACAGCTGGTCCATGCTGTCCACGCGGCGGATGCCCTTGCCGCCGCCGCCGCTGCGCGCCTTGATCAGCAGGGGAAAGCCAACTTCCTGCGCGGCGCGCTGGGCCTGGGCCAGGTCCTTGATGTCTTCCCTGCCGGGGATGATGGGCACGCCAGCCTGGGCGACGGTGCGCTTGGCCTCGTCCTTGTTGCCCATCTGGCGGATCACCTGGCCAGAGGGGCCGATGAAGCGGATGCCGTTTTGCTCGCATAGGTCGGCAAAGTCGGCGTTTTCACTCAAAAAGCCGTAGCCCGGATGCAGGGCCTTGCAGTCGGTGGACAGCGCCGCCGACAGCAGCGCCTGTTGATTGAGGTAGCTCTGCCCGCTGGGCGCGGGGCCGATGCAGATGCTCTCATCCGCCAGCGACACATGCAGCGCCTCCTTGTCCGCCTGCGAATAGACGGCCACGGTGCGCACGCCCATCTCCTTGCAGGCGCGGATGACGCGCACGGCGATCTCGCCGCGGTTGGCGATCAGCAGCTTGGAAAACACTGCTCAGGCCACCTGGCTGAGCATCATCAGAAAGACGCCCTGGGCGCAGATATCGCCGGCCACCATGGCCGAGCCCTTGACCTTGATGAGCTGGCCGGAGATGCGCAGCGGCTCACATATCGTATGCACGATGTCGCCCGGCCGCACCATGCGCTTGAAGCGCACCGAGTCGATGCCGGCGAACAGCGGGGTATAGCCCTCCCTCAGGTGCGCCTCCACCAGGGCGCCGGCCGACTGGGCGATGATCTCGCACAGCACCACGCCCGGTACCACCGGGAAGCCTGGAAAATGCCCCTGCAAGAAGGCCTCGTCGCCCCGCACCCGGTACAGGCCATGCGCCAAGCCCTGGTCGTCCAGGCTCAGCTCGTCCAGCAGCATCATCGGCGGCCGGTGGGGCAAAAAGCCCATGATCTCTTCTCTGTTCATATTCCCTGCCTCAGCACAGCTTGATCAGCGTCTGATCATACTCCACCAGCGAGCCATTGGTCGAGCATATGT
>CAKTTM010000182.1 GCA_934615145.1 uncultured Clostridia bacterium
GCAGCAAAAGCCTGAACTGGTCATCTTTGCCGACTCGCGCGCCTTCATCCACCGCTTTCACCACATGTCCATCAAATGCAATGACAAAGAGGCACTGGCGATCGCGGGGCTGCCCGAGCAGGAGGACTTCAGCCCTGATCTGGTGCGTAAGGCCCTTGAATACATGCAGCAGGGCAGGGAGCGGCCCAGCTTCATCACCTGCAACCGCCACGGCATCGCGGTGCTGGACGCAGGTCAGTTTCAGATACTCCCGGCGGTCAGGCAGCCTGGGCCCATCGATGTGGTGGGCGCGGGCGACGCCAGCACGGCCGCCATGGTCAGCGCGCTGTGCGCCGGGGCCAGCCTGAGCGAGGCGGCACAGTTTGCCAACCTCTGCGCCGGTGTCACCATCCGCAAGCTGGGCACCACCGGCACCGCCACCCCGGCTGAGATACTGTCCATGTGGGAAGAGCAGGAGGGCGCTCAGTGAGGGGCAGCATACTCTGCCTGGACCTGGGCGGCTCCAAGCTGGCCTGGGGGATGATGGGGGCTGAAGGCAGCCTGCTCTGGCAGCGCCAGATGCCCTGGCAGCCGCGCAGCGCGGATGAGGTGATGAGCATCCTGCTGCCTCTGGCCAGGGAGGCGCTGGACCAGGCGGGGGATCGGCCAGTCGCTGCCCTTGGCCTGACCATCCCCGGCCCCTGCGACCATGAGCAAGGCGTCTGGCTGGCGGCCAACTTTGCCAATATCAGGGACTTTGCCATTACGGGTATGATCAGTCAGGCGCTTGGCCTGCCCGCCTACGCGGACAATGACGCCAAGGCCTGCACTCTGGCCGAGCAGCGATATGGTGCTGGCCGGGGCATCAGTGACTTTGTCTATCTGACCGTCTCCAACGGCATTGGCGGCGGCCTGGTGATGAATGGCCAGCTGCAGCGGGGCGCCGGCAACCAGGCGGGCGAGATAGGGCATGTGTGCATTGAGCCACAGGGCCGGCCCTGCGCCTGTGGCAAGCGCGGCTGCCTGGAGGCCTACGCCGCGGGGCCGGGGCTGAGCCTGAGTTATCAGCAGTTAAGCGGCAGGCAAGCCAGCGGCAAGGAGCTGGCGCAGATGGCGAAGACCTGCGACCCCCAGGCCCTGCAGGCCTGGGCGCTGGAGGGAGACTATCTGGGGCAGGGCATCGCGCAGGCGGTCAACCTGCTCAACCCCCAGCGCGTCATCATCGGCGGCGGGCTGTCGCTGGCTTTTGAGCATTACGCACGGGCGCTCGAGGCCTCGCTTGAGCGCAATGTTTTCCCGCATCTCAGGCCAAGGCCGGAGGTGCTGCCCACGCCGCTTGGCTACTATGGCGGCCTCTACGGCGCCGCCGCGGTGGCGGCAGGACGGATATCACAACAGGAGGCATAGGACTATGTATCAGGACTTCTTAAAGCAATATCAGGCGGAGCTGATCGCTCACATCAACGCCATTGACGCTGACAGCATTCAGGCCTTTGTGGAGGCCTTTGCCGAGGCTTATCGCCATGACAAGCAGATCTTTGTCATCGGCAATGGCGGCAGCGCCGCCACCGCCAATCACTTTGCCTGTGACTTTGGCAAGAACGCCGTGCAGGGCGAGAGGCGGCGCTTCCGCATCCTGTCGCTGAGCAGCAGCGTGGAGACCATCACGGCGCTGGGCAATGACATCTCCTTTGATGAGATTTTCCGCCAGCAGCTGATCAACCTGATGAATCCGGGCGACCTGGTGCTGGCCATCAGCGCCAGCGGCAATTCGCCAGACATCATCAAGGCCGTGGAGTACGCCAAAGCCCGCCAGGGCAAGGTGCTTGGCCTGGCGGGCTTCAAGGGCGGCAAGCTGAGTGAGCTGGCCGATATCAGCATGGTGGCCCACATGAACTCCTACGAGCGGGTGGAAGACATCCATCTGATCATCCTGCACATCATCATCTGCTTCCTCAAGGAGCATCAGGAGATGCTGGTAGGTTAAGCGCTCAGCAGCCGATAAAGTAGTTTTCCAGCGCCTGCTCGTCCTTGATGAGGATGACGCGATTGCTGGTGTAGTCGATATAGCCCAAGTCTTTAAACTCACCCAGCTTGCGGGTGATGGTCTCCCGCGTGAGGCCTGCAAAGTTGCCCAGCTCTTCACGGGTGAGGGTCAGGTTGATGCGCGTGCCTTCGGGCGTTTTCACGCCTTGGCGCTGGGACAGGCGCATCAGCAGTTCGGCCACCTTCATGCCGGCGTTTGAGGAGGACAGGCGGGAGATCAGCTCCTCCGCCCAGCGGATGCGGTCATAGCTCTTCTCCAGTATCTGGCGCAGTATCTGCGGGTTGTCCAGCACCGTCTTGTCAAAGAAGGCTTTGTCCATGGTGCAGATGATGCCGTCCTCCAGCGCCTGGCCGAAGTACAGATAACTGTGCGACTTGAGCAGGTTGAGCCCGCCCACAAAGTCGCCGGGGTTATAGATGTACATGATCAGCTCTCGCCCGTCAGGCGTGTGGGTGAGTATTTTGAACTGCCCTTCGCAGACGATGTACAGCACGCTGGCGGGATCGCCGCTGCGGAATATGAACTCGCCCCGCCTCACCCGGCGCACGGCCACGCTGTGCGCCAGCTCGTCAAACTCGCTGACGCTCAGGTGGCGCAGCAGGGGGAGCTTGCGCAGGTCGATGCCTTCCTGGATGTAGGGGGATAGGTCGGCCACCTCTGCTCTAAAGGGGCTGGGCCGGGGTGGTGTCATGGGATGCTCAGGCTCCTTCCCTGGGTCATGGCGGCCATGGGCCGCGCGATAGATGACATGGGCGTGGGGGGCATGGGGCAGCTGCTGCAGGTAGAGGCGGTTGGCATGCTTTTCCAGCGCCTTGGCCCGCTCCTTGTCCATCGGGGGGACGCCCTCCAGGCGGTAGGGCAGCCCCATGCGCTCATACTTGGCCACGCCCAAGGTATGATAAGGCAGTATCTCGATGCGGTCAACCAGAAAGCCCAGCGGCAGGATCAGGCTGACCAGCCTGGCCATGGCCTCTTCAGTATCGGTCAGGCCAGGCACCATCACATGGCGCACCCATATATTACCCTCAAATCCGCTGGCCTTGATATTTTCCAGAAAGCGCAGGTAGATGTCAAAGCGCCCCTGCGCCAGATCCTCAAAGCTGGCGGCGTCAAAGGCCTTGACATCCAGCAGCAGGGTATCGGTCAGGCTGAGGATCTGGGCCGCATAGCGCGGATCGCCAAAGCCAGAGGTGTCGACCGCGGTGTGGAGGCCCTTGTTTTTGAGCAGGCGCAGGCAATCCAGCAGGAAGGCGCCCTGCTGCATGGGCTCGCCACCAGAGAAGGTGACGCCGCCCTCCTGGCCGTAGTAGCTGTGCTGCCGCATGGCGATGGACAGTATGTCATCCGGCGTCATTAGCTGGGCGTCGCTGGACTGGAAGGGCTGCGAGTCCGGGTTGTGGCAGTAGCTGCAGCGCAGGGGACAGCCCTGCAGGAAGAAAACCGTGCGCACCCCCGGGCCGTCCATCAGGCCCATGGTCTCTATGGAGTGTATCAGGCCAGTGTGGCTCATACGCGCTGGTGGAAGGTGCGGCGGATGACCTCCAGCTGCTGGTCGCGCGAGAGCTGGTTAAAGCGTACCGCGTAGCCGGAGACTCTGATGGTCAGGTTGGGGTAGTTCTCAGGGTTTGCCATGGCGTCCTCCAGCAGGCCGACATCCAGCACATTGACATTGAGGTGGAAAGCCTGCCGCTTGAAGTAACCGTCCAGTATGCCCGCCAGGTGCTGCCGGCGGCTTTCCTCGGTCTTGCCCAGGCTGTCGGGCACGATGGTGAAGGTGTTGGAGATGCCGTCCTGGCAGACATCGCAAAAGGGGATCTTGGCCACCGAGTTGAGCGAGGCAATGGCGCCAGATACATCACGGCCGTGCATGGGGTTGGCGCCGGGGGCAAAGGCCTCGCCCGCCTTGCGGCCGTCGGGCGTGGCGCCCGTCTTCTTGCCATAGACCACATTGGAGGTGATGGTCAGCACCGATAGCGTATGCTCAGCCTCCCGGTAGGTCTCATGCTTTTTGAGCTCTGCCGAGAACAGGCGCGTCACCTCGACGGCCAGCTGATCCACGCGGTCATCGTCGTTGCCATACTTGGGGAAGTCGCCCTCGATGGCGAAGTCGACCGCGATGCCCTCGGCATTGCGGATGGGGCGAACCTTGGCATATTTAAGGGCGCTGAGCGAATCGGCCACGATCGACAGGCCGGCGATGCCAAAGGCCATGTAGCGGTGGATGTGCGCGTCGTGCAGCGCCATCTGTCCCGCCTCGTAGGCGTATTTGTCGTGCATGTAGTGGATGGTGTTCATGGTGTTGACGTATAACC
>CAKTTM010000183.1 GCA_934615145.1 uncultured Clostridia bacterium
GCTCAAGCTGCCTGGCCTCAGCGGCCTCGATGCGCAGGCTGATGAAACCGACCACCAGGCCCAGGACGACGGAGGCCAGTACGGCCGCCAGGATGACGCCCAGATAGGGCACCTGCGGGTAGCTGCGGATCAGGAAACCGGTGATGTAGGCGCCAAGGCCGACAAAGCCTGCCGTGCCCAGCGAGGCCAGGCCAGCATAGCCCAGCAGGAAGGTAAAGCCATAGCCCACGATGGAGTACACCATGACCGAGGCAAAGCCGTTGAGCATGGAGGACTTGACGAAGTCGGCGCCCATCATGCTGAGCACTTGCAATGAGAGCATCAGCAGGCCGATCAGGATAAAGCCTGAAAAGGGATGCTTGACCAGCGCCTTCAGATCGCGGCGAGGGAGTGTGCTTGCTTTGTCGTTCATCTCATACCTTCTTGACATGCTTTTTGCCCAGGATGCCATTGGGGAAAATCAGTATCAGCAGCAGCACCACCAGGAAGGTCACGGCATTCTGCCACATGCCGGCGTTGGGGCCCATCAGCGAGGGATTGCCGGCAAAGTTATAGATCAGGGGAATGATCACCGCGCCCAGGATGGGCGCCGGAAAGCTGCCAAAGCCGCCCAGCACGCAGGCCAGGAAGCCAAAGACTTGGGCATTGCCCATCAGCACCACGCTCAGCGGGGCGCCGGCGCCGGTGAAGAAGCCGCCAACGGTGGCCAGCGCCCCTGCCAGCGCCCAGGAGAAGGCAGTGATGACGCGTGTATTGACGCCCAGCATCTGTGCCACGGTCTCATTGGCCGCCGTCGCCCGCACGCCCAGGCCCCATTTGGTGAACTTCAGCGCAGCAAAGGTGGCGCCCAGCAAGACGAAGGCGACCAGGAAGCCCAACAGACCCATCTGGGTGATGTTGAGGCTCATGCCGGCAAAGTCGAACTGCACGATGCCCTGCGAGAAGCTGCGGCCCTGGGTGTTGTAGATGATCAGGTTGTTGAAGACGACAGGGGTCAGGTTGACCAGTATCATCATCACGCCCATGGTGATCATCTGCTTGCCAGAGGGCGTGATATGCCGCGCATTGCGTATCAGCGCGATGTCAACAAACATGCCAAGCGCGAAGGCCGCAGCCATGCCCAGCAGCACGCAGACCCACAGCGGCAGCGATGTCCACTGCAGCGCCGCCCAGGTCACCACAAAGGTGCCAAAGGTGGCAATCAGCCCCTGAGCAAAGTTGGTGGTGGCCGTGGTGCGGAATATCAGCACGATGCCCATCGTCACCAGCGCGTAGCGTCCGATGGTGGGCAGTGAGTTGAGCAGTGTCTGCAGGATGTCCTGTATGCTCATGCGTCCTTGGGCCCCCATTTGATGATGTTGGCGGCCCAGACATAGCCGATGCCGGCGGCCAGCATGCAGACGACGGAGCCGTCGTTAACCAGGCCGCGCTCCAGCGCCAGGTGCAGCGAGAGGATCTGGTCGATCTGGCCGATGTGGCCGTAGTCCTCAAGGTAGATGCTCTGCTCTTCGCTCAGCCCCAGGTCTTTGAGCATGCCCAGGTGGCCGGAGCGCTTGATGTGCAGGATGGCCAGGTAGTCGATGTCGCCGGGGCCGAGGCCCGACTTTTCCAGCGAGCGGTTGATGCAGGTGACCCAGTTGCCGGCGGAGACCTCATTGAGGCGCGCCTTCATCTTTTCAGGCTCAAACAGCCGCAGGGAGTGGCGGGCCTCCTCCATGTTGTCGCCGGTGATGGGCTCCGCGATGCCGCCGATCTGCACGCCGGCAGTCCGCGCCAGCGAGCCATCGGCCAGTATGTGGCTGCCCAGCAAAAGGTTCCGGCCATGGTTTTTCTTGAGCAGGATGGCCCCGCCGCCTGCGCCCAGGTTGTACATCATGGACATGTTCTTGTCCGTGTAGTCCACAAAGTCGCCGTTGCGGTAGCCGCCGACCACCAGGACGGTGTTGATGTCATCGTCGCTCATCAACATGTCTTTTGCGATCTTCATCGCAGACACGCAGGTGCAGCAGCGGTTTTGCACATCGATGCCCCAGGCGTTGACCGCGCCGATGCGATCCTGAATGTAGAGCGCCGAGGTGGTCAGGGGATACTCCTTCCACTCCTCGCCGATGCAAAGGATCACATCGATGTCCTTGGGGTCTGTGCCGGCATTTTTGAGGCAGTCAAGGGCAGCCAGAGCGCCCATCTCCTGCGTGCCGTCAGTGGCGGGGTCAGCCGGGATCAGCTTTTGCACGATGCCCAGCTTGGCGCGCACGGCCTCCTCGCTCCAGACGCCCTGTGTGGCTTCAGAGACCTCGCGGGCCGTCATGACCCCCTTTGGCAGGTAGATGCCCGTGCCCACAATGCCTACATGATTGCCTGTCATTTCTACGCTCCTTCGCTCTTCTTTACGCTTACAGGCGCATGCCGCCATCCACCTGCAGCACCTGGCCGGTGATGTAGCTGGCCTCGTCGCTGGCAAGGAAGAGCGCGGCGTCGGCGATCTCGTGGGGCTGGCCCAGGCGGCCCAGCATGGTCATGGCGGCAAACTTGTCCAGCATCTCCTGGGGCACGGTCTTCAAGATATCGGTCATGGTATAGCCAGGGGCGATGGCGTTGACGCGCACATTGCCGCCCTTCAAGGCAAACTCCTTGGCCCAGGTCTTGGTCAGGCCGATGACGCCGGCCTTGGTGGCGGCGTAATTGGCTTGGCCGATGTTGCCAAAGACGCCAACGACGGAGGAGATGCTGATGATGCTGCCGCCGCCTTGCTGCTGCATATAGGGGCCCACCAGGCGGGTGAGGTTGAAGACACCCTTGAGGTTGACATTCAGCACCGCGTCCCACTGCTCGTCGGTCATCTTGCGGGTCATGGCGTCCTTGGTGATGCCGGCGTTGTTGACCAGTATGTCGATACGGCCATACTTGCTTTGGGCGTGCTCAAACAGCGCCTGGCAGTTGGCCATGTCGGTGACATTGAGGGAGAAATATTCGACATTCTCTGCCTCGTAGCTAAGCTGCGCCATATCGGCCGCGATGACCTTGGCGCCTTCCTTGGCGAAGCGCTGCGCCATTTCGCCGCCCAGGCCCTTTGCCGCCCCGGTGATGATCGCTACTTTTCCTGTCAGTCTCATGATATTACCTCTTTCTATCTGTATCAGTATAGGATTTACAGGCTCTTGACGATGAGGGCGGTGCCCATGCCGCCGCCGATGCACAAGGAGGCCAGGCCGATGCCCTTGCCTTCGCGCTTCATGCCATGCAGCAGGGTGACCAGCACCCGGTTGCCCGAGGCGCCCACCGGGTGGCCCAGCGCGATCGCGCCGCCCCACAGGTTGGTGCGGGAGAGGATATCCTCCTCACTCATACCGTGTGCCTCAGACAGCTCGCGCACCACGCCCAGCGACTGGGCGGCGAAGGCCTCGTTGAGCTCAATGAGCTCCATATCGCTGAGCTTGAGCCCAGCGCGCTTAAGCGCCTGACCGATGGCTGGTACCGGGCCCAGGCCCATGAGGCTGGGCTCCACGCCGCCCTGACCGGTGGCCAGTATCTCGGCCATGGGGCAAAGGCTCAGTTCTTTGACCGCCTTCTCGCTGACCAGCAGCACGAAGGAGGCGCCGTCGTTGATGCCAGAGGCATTGCCGGCCGTCACCGAGCCATCCTTCTTGAAAGCTGGGCGCAGCGTCGCCAGCTTCTCCGGGTTGGTCTTGCGGTTGGGGTACTCATCCTTGTCAAAGACCAGTGTCTCCCGACCCTGGGTGACCTGCAGCGGCACGATCTCATCCTTAAAGATGTCCGCGTCGACCGCCTTGATGGCCCGCTGCTGGCTGGCATAGGCGAAGGCGTCCTGCTGCTCGCGGCTGATGCCGTGCTTTGCTGATATATTTTCTGCCGTGACGCCCATGTGGATGCCATCAAAGGCATCGGTGAGCGCGTCTTTGAGCATATGGTCTTCCATCTGGATGGCACCCATCTTGATGCCCTTGCGGGTCTCCTTGGGCATTAGGTAGGGCGCGCCGGACATGGACTCGGCGCCGCCGGCCACGATGATGTCCGCCTCGCCCGCCTTGATCTGGGTGACGCCGTTGATCACGGCCTTCATGCCCGAGCCGCAGAGCATATTGAGCGAATAGGCGCAAACGCTGACGGGGATGCCCGCCTTGACGGCGATCTGTCGGGCGATGCCCTGGCCCAGGCCGGCGGACAGAATGTTGCCGCAGATCAGCTCATCGACCTGCGAGGGATCGACCTTGGCCTCCGCCAGCAATGCCTTGACCACCTGGGCACCCATGTCTGCCACCGGGGTGTTGCTCAGCGCTCCCAGAAAGC
>CAKTTM010000184.1 GCA_934615145.1 uncultured Clostridia bacterium
AAACTGTTTGACTGTACCCAGGCGCAGGCCGAGAGCGGACAGGTCAAGGTCTACCCCAATTCTGAGTATGTGCTGGTAGTCAATGCCGCCCGCTGCACAGGCTGCCAGCGCTGCGAGATCAACTGCACGCTGACCAATGATGGCAAGGCACAGCCCTGGCTGGGCCGCATCAACGCGCGCGATAACTTCCAGTACGGCAGCAAGGTGGGCATGGATTATCTGGATGGCCCCGGTGTATTTGGCAACTGGTCCATCACCCCTGCCACCTGCCACCAGTGCGAGAACGCGCCCTGCATGCTGGCCTGCCCTGTCGGCGCCATTTATCCCGATGAGCTGACCAGCGTGCGCCTGCTGGATCAGGACAAGTGCATCGGCTGCGGCGCCTGCGTCAAGGCCTGCCCCTTTGGCATGCCCAAGATCGATCCGGACAATGGCAAGTCCACCAAGTGCATCGCTTGCGGCGCCTGCGTCGCCGGCTGCCCCACGAGCGCTTTGAAGATCGTGCTGTGGGATGAGATCGCTGCCGCTCTCTAAGGGCCGGCATTTGGCAAGCCCACAAATATAGGAGGTTAGAATCATGAACGCTTGGACTGGCAAACTGCTTCGCGTCAACCTGACCACCGGCCAAAGCGCGGTGGAGAGCAGCGAAAAGTATTTTGATTATATCGGTGGCAAGGGCATGGCCACCCGCATCATCTATGACGAGGTGCCAAACGGCACGGCGCCCACAGCGCCTGAGAGCAAGTTCGTAATGGCTGTCGGCCCCAACACCGGCAGCAACGCGCCCTGCTCTGGCCGCACCACCTTCTCCTTCCTCTCCCCCTTTACCAAGTACAACGCCATCGTCGACGCCCACATCGGCGGCGACACGGCGGTGATGCTCAAATCCTGCGGCTTTGACGCGCTGATCGTGGAAGGTGAGTCCGACAAGCCCGTCTACCTCAACATCCACAACGATGAGGTGACGATCGAGGACGCCAAGAACCTCTGGGGCAAGACCACCACCGAGACCTCGGCCACGCTGGCAGCCAAGCACGGCACCGGCATTGCGGTGCTCTCGATCGGTCAGGCGGGTGAGAATCTGCTCAACCTCTCCTGCGTCATCAGCGGTGTGGCCCACAGCGCCGGCGGCGGCCTGGGCAAGCTGTGGGGCGCCAAGAAGCTCAAGGCCATTGCCATGTACGGCACCAAGCCCACGCTGGTGGCCGATCCCAAGAAGGTGCTGGAGCTCAACAACTACGTGATGGGCGACCTGATGGGCGCCAACAACAACCACGTGGTGCCCACCGTACCGCAGAGCTGGTCACAGTACTCCAACAAGTCCACCCGCTGGACCGGCCGTCCTGGCCTGACCTGGGGCGCGGCTGAAGGTGGCCCCATCGACACCGGTGAGTCGGCGCCCGGTCAGCCCACGCTGATGGGCTACCGCACGCAGAAGGCCGTCTTTGATCATGGCGCGGTGGCCGAAAAGTATACCGTCAAGATGGTCGGCTGCACCTCCTGTCCCATCCGCTGCTACGGCGGCGTCAAGGTGCCGGAGCTGAAGAAGTACACTGTCGACAACGACACCCACGCCAATACCTGTATCGGCAACCGCCCCTATGTGGGCCTGCTGAAGAACTATGTGGATGTGAACGAAGAGGGCGACGGCAGGCTGATCGCCGGCGTCTACAGCGCCATCCTGGCCGATGACTACGGCCTGTGGGACAACTATGGCGAGCTCAACGCGACACTGAACTACTTCATCAACAACGGCCTGATGGAAAAGATCATGACGCCCGAGCAGTATGCCGAGATCGACTGGACCAAGCGCGAGTCGGGCGACACCACCTTCATCAAGGATATCCTGGAGCGCGTGGTCTCTGGTAGCCATCCCCTGTCCACCCTGGCGCAGGGCGCCTACTATGTCGATCAGCAGTATCACGATCTGTTTGGCGATGACTATCTCAACAGCTCCGCCATGACCCTCTGGGGCCTGATCGGCGGCAAGCGCCACCACGGCAACGAGTGCGCAGCCCAGGTCGGCATGCTGACCAACATCATCTATAACCGTGATGGCATGTGCCACACCATCGTCAACATCACAGGCTCCGGCCTGCCCTATGAGATCCAGAAGAACCTGATGGAAGAGCGCTTTGGCGTGGGCTGCCTGGACAAGCCGCGCAACTACACCCCCATGAACGAGGCCAAGGCCAAGTTCGCCAAGTTTGGTGTGGTGCGCCAGGTGCTGCATGACAGCTTCACCCTGTGCAACTGGGTGTGGCCCATGACCTTCAGCCCCCGCAAGGAGCGCGGCTACAAGGGCGATCTGAGCGTGGAAGCCCAGTACATGAGCGCCATCACCGGCAAAGAGTGGACCGAGGAAGAGCTTGACTTCGCCACCGAGCGCAGCATCCAGCTGCACCGCGCGATGACGGTCAAGTCTGTCGGCAGCCGCGACATGCGCAACCTGCATGACGTGATCCCGGAGTACGCCTACAACACCGAGCCCGATGTACCGGTCTTCACCGAAGGCACCGTCAAGATGGAGAAGGAAGACTGGCAGACGGCGCTGAGCATGTTCTACGATCAGTTTGGCTGGGACAAGGACGGCTCCCCCACGCGCGAGACGCTGGAGAAGTTTGGTCTGAAGGATGTGGCCGACGATCTGGCCGCCAGCAACCTGCTGTAATCGCACGACGACATCAGACTTTGGCCCGGCGCGCGGTTGCGCCGGGCCATTTTCTGGCAGGAAAACCAGGCCATGACTACGAAATATACCTCATAGACAGGAGGGATCCCGATGAGTGAATTTGATAGATTTGAGGACGCCCTGGAGCTGAGCAGCGAGGACATCAGCCCCCAGGACATACTGCAGGACGAGGCGCTGCCCGAGGTCGACCCGGCGCCCGCCATCCTGGCCGAGCTGCTGTATGACCGCACCGCCAGCAACAAGGTGGCCAGCCAGCTATGGCTCAGGCGCAACAAGCCAGAGCGCCTCAGCGACGACAGTCTGACTCAGCTGCTGCAGAGCATCAGGGAAGGCGTACAGGAGGGCCCGCTGTCCTCTGCCGCCTTCATACAGGGCAGCAAGGATGTCTACTACTATGACGCCAGCATCATGACCCCACAGTTTGCCAAGCTGGACGCACTGATCGAGGACAAGGACATCCTCAAGACCATCGCCGATGTGACCCGCTCTGACTGCGAGCTTTACCCCAGGCCCACTGAGTTTGCCAAGATGATGGACTATCCCTTCCACTTTACTATTGACGAGGTGGAGGGCGCCGCGGCCCGCATGAGCATGAGCGATCAGTACAGCGACATCGGCGTGGTGCAGGCCTCCAACGGCGCCAAGGCCTTCTATTCCGACCGCTTCATCAAAAAGGGCTATGCCCAGTCGCTGCTGGAGTACAGCGAGGTGGAGTCGCATCTATGGCCCTGAGTGCGCCCATGATGCTGGAGCGCATCGTCCACTGGACGATGAACGGGCAGTCCCAGGCGCCCTTCCTTTGCACCCCCGACGCGATGGAAGACATGATCAGCGGCTATCTGCTCAGCGCAGGGATCATCAGAGGCCTGCAGGACATTGAGTCCCTGCAGATTGCTGATGAGCATATCGCAGTCCGCCTCAAGCAAAGGCCCCTCCCCCACCTGCCCATCGATCAGCGGCTTGAGCGATTGCTGCCCTTGGAAAGCCCGCTCAAGCTGCCGCTCAGCGCGCTGCGCGCCTGCGCGGACCGACTGACCAGCGAGGAGAGCTTTTTCGGCACGCACCGCATCATGCTCACAGGCGCCCAGGGCGAGCTGGCGCGCGAGGACATCGGCCGGCATAACGCGGCGGACAAGGTCATCGGTGCCGCATTCCGCGCCGGATGGGATCTGGCTGAATGCGCGCTGGGCGCCACAGGCCGCATATCGCTGGAGATTCTCTGCAAAGCCGCCGCCATGGGCATCCCGATCATTTTCAGCAAGAAGTACCCAAGCGACCTAAGCTGTGAGTGGGCGCAGAAGCTGAACATCGCCATCGTTGGCAAGATACAGAGCGACAGCCCTGAGATCTGCGGGGCTGTGTGGCGGGTGGAGACCTGAAACCAATCACTTGAGTATATGCAAAGGGACAGCACTCGCTGTCCCTTTTGAATGCTTCACTTTGTCCGCTCAGTGCTGGGTGCTGACCTCGGCGCTGTCGCTATCCTCCTGCTGGCGGTACACCGCCTTTGCGATCAGCACGCTGATCTCATACAGCG
>CAKTTM010000185.1 GCA_934615145.1 uncultured Clostridia bacterium
GGCAGATCCTGCGCCATCAGGGCCTCCAGCCCCAGCTGATAGGCACAGCGAGCCGCCAGGCTCACCGCGTCCTTGTAGGCGGGGATCTTGAGTAGCTTCTCCCTGGCCGCGGCGTAGTCGCCCTGGGCCATCAGTTCGACCGCCGGCTCGTAGAGGCAAGCCGCCGCCTTCAAGGATGAGTCCAGATAGTCACCGGCGGCCAGGTACTTTTCCGCCGCCTGCTCGTAGCTTTGCGCGGCGTAGAGCTGCTCGCCCCAGCGGTAATAGGTCTCCTGCAGCTTGGGCTGGGCCAGGGCCTGGTCCTTGAGCTGCACCAGCAGCGCCTCGGCGTCTGCAAAGGCATCCTTCTCCAGATGCGCCAGCGCCGGCTTGTACAGGCAGTCCTCGGCCAGCTGCGCGCTGTCCTGGTAATCGCCCAGCGCCAGGAACTTCTCCCGCGCGGCCGGATAGTCCAAATCCTCCATCAGCGCCTTGGCCCACTCGTACTCCGCCTGGGTGACGCGCTGGTCGGCATCCTCAAAGCCCGGTATCTGCTGGTAGAGCGCGATGGCCTGCGCATAGTCGCCGCCCTGGGCCAGCAGCGAGGCGCGGCTGTGCACCATCGCCTTGGCCAGCCTGTCGCTGTCCTTGTAGCCGGGCAGTGTCTCATAGATGTCCTGCGCGGCTTTCAGCGAGGTCAGGTTGCCGCTGGCAGCGGCCTCGCCTGCGCGCAGGTAGTCGCTCTCCAAAATCAGCGTCTGGCTGTCGCCATAGTCCTCCAGTTCCTCGTAGATGGCCTTGGCCTGCAGGTACTCGCGCTGGGTCATCAGCTGATTGGCCCGGTAGTAGCGGTAGGCCGGTATACCGTGGAAGTAGACCCCATAGGCGCCGCCTGCCAGCAGCAGCAGGCTGAGCACCGAAGCGGTGATGCGCCTGCGGCGCTTGCGGGCCTTTAATTCCTTCTCCTCGCGCTCGTACTGCATGCGGCCCGCTTCCTCGCGGGCGTGGCGGGCCTTCTCCTCCAGCGCGCTCTCGCGCTCGAAAATGATGCGCTCGATGGCGGCTTTGTTAAAGCGGGTGAAGACCTGGTGCTTGTCGCGCTGGCAGCGCACACAGTCGCTCAGGCTGGCGGGATTGGGCCGGCCGCAGACGCAGACCCAGACCGCGCCCTGATCGCTGGGGTAGCCCAAGGCATCGGCGCCTGCGATATGGCGCAGCAGGTCCAGCTGCTTGCCGGGGTTTAAACGGTTGTCCTCATACTCGCTGGCGTCGGCCTGGCCGCGGCGCCACACGGTGCCGTCGACGAACCAGACCTTTTCGATGATGAAGTCCATGCTGTGGGCGAGCAGGCCGTCCTCCACCGACACCGTCATCTCAAAGGCGCTGCGCCCCTCGCCCGTCAGGCCCTGGGCGCGCTCCACCTGGCGGCTGAGGCGCTCGCCCTGCCGGTCATAGCACAAAAAGGCGGCCTGTATGCTGGTCACCTTTTTGTCGGTCAGATTGAACAGCTGCAGTGTCACCAGCGGATAGTCCCGCGTGGGCATTCTGAAATGCCACAGCTCCACCGGGCAGCTGAGATCGAGCTTCATCCCTGCCTCCTTGGCGTCAATGTTTTAATAGCTGATACTGTACTCCACCAGGCTGCCCTCGATGAACTGCGCGCCCAGCAGGATGGTCTGATCGTCGTGTGTCAGGGCGTAGTAAAGCTGGGCGCTGTTGTTCTCGCTGATCAGCGTGCCGTAGGGCGGCTGCTGGACCTCGGCATTGCCGTAGAGGCTGCCGCTGTTTAAGCTCAGCTCGCCCTCGTGCTCAAAGCGGCTCATGGCCGCCATCAGATGGCCGCCCACCCGCAGGCCGCGCGGGCCCTCAATGCCATAGCCAGTCACGCTGGCGCGCTCGGCGCGCTTAAAGCTGCCGTCCTTCAAGTAAACAAAGGCAATCTCGATGCCGTCCCACTGCATCAGGCGCAGCTCTTCACCGTTGGAATCCTTGACACGCTCCTCATGCACCACCTCGCCCAGCACGGCGCTGGCGTCCTCCGGTGTCATGTCGATGAAGTCAAGGCCCGCCACCTTCAGGTCTTCCCGGATGAAGGGGCCGGGCGCCTTGGTGTCATAGGCGAAGTAGTCTGTCTGCTCCTGCAGGCTGGTGGCCGCCTGCACCGCCGCCTGGGCGGCCTCGGCGTCCATCTGCGCGGGGCTGGCAAAGGAGCGGATGGCCACCACCGAGCCATGCTGCAGGGTATACTGCAGCCCAGAGCGCACATAGCCCTCGCCCGAGGGCTCGATGACCGAATACTCCACCAGGCTGATCTCCTGGCCGTCACGGGTCAGCTGGCCGATGGCCACGCGCTCTGGCAGGGCGCCTGCGACATAGAGCACCGCGGCGTACATGCTGCCAGAGAGCGTCGGGTTGTCATTGGGGTAGGCTGCCAGCACCTCGTCCAGCGAGGCGGCCACACCGATGCCCCGCGGGCCCACCAGGCCCTCTGTGTGCAGCGAGTCCATGCCGATGGCGGCGCCCAGCAGGACGCTGTCGACGCTCAGGTCCTGGCTGCTCAGCCGCAGGGTGTAGCCATGGCCGTCGGCCTCCCAGCCGTCCTCGCTGGGCTCCACCTCGGCCTCCTCGGCGATGGCGCGCTCCACCAGCGCCTGGCTGAAATCGGTCAGCTCCTGCGCGCTCAGCGGCTCGCGGCTGTTCTCTGCCGACGCGGGCAGCACGATCAGGAGACAGAGCACCATCAGGATAGTTAATACACGCTTCATAACAGGTGACCTTCCTTTCGCCTCAGGGATTGTGTGTCAGGGTCTGGCCGGGCTGTGCCTCGGCCTGCCTGGGAGTAAAGCCCATGGAGAGCGCCCCGGTGGGGCATACATTGACGCAGTCGCCGCAGCGCACGCACTCGGCCTGGTTTTGCTTGACTTGCGGGTTCAGCGTCATCTGGCAGGCCCGGCGGCATTTGCCGCAGTGGATGCACAGGGCGCTGTCGATGTTGAGCCGGTACAGCGCCACCGGATTGAGCAGACCGTAGATGGCCCCCAGCGGGCAGACATACTTGCAAAAGGGCCGGTAGATCAGCACCGAGCCGATCAGCGTCAGCACCAGCAGGAACATCTTCCAGTTAAACAGCCAGCCCGTCTGGTAGACAGGCGCCGTGATGGCCTGCGTGGCCCCCGGCAGCGCCTGGAAGGGCCTGGCGGGCAGGGGGGCCGGCTGCGCCCCGCCGCCGCCGCTGAGCAGCACCAGCGGCACCCCGCCCTCCAGGGTGCCGGCCGGGCAGACGAACTTGCAAAAGGTGGGGGATCCCACGCCCGTTTCCGCCTTCAGCGTCATGGGCAGCAGGATGACCAGTATCACCAGCACCGCGTACTTGAGGTAGCGCAGCGGCCTGTCGCCCCTGAAATCCTTCCTGATCTTCCAGGGGGAGGGGATGCGGTGCAGCCACTCCTGTATCATGCCAAAGGGGCAGAGGAAGCCGCAGACCATGCGCCCCAGCAGCGCGCCAAACACCAGGATGCTGCCAAAGACATACAGCGAGATCTGAAAGCCCCGCGCCCCCAGCACCGCCTGCAGGGAGCCTATCGGGCAGCTGAGCACCGCGCCCGGGCAGGAGTAGCAGTTGAGGCCCGGCGCGCAGAGGTTTTTTAGCTTGCCCTGATAGATCTTGCCTGCCGCAAAGCCGGTGACAAAGCTGTTGGACAGCGCGGCGAAGCTCAGCTGGATGATCTCGCGCCAGCGCACCCGGCGCTGCAACCACTTAGCCAATGCCAATACACTCCAGACAGATCAGGATGGCCTTGCGGAAGACCTGATTCATCTCGCCCGTGGCGACACCCGCCGCCACCAGCATCAGCCCCAGCAGGCTGAGCCACAGCCAGGGGCGGCGCAGCTTAGTCACTCTGCCGGGCCGCCATCTTTTCAAGCGCAACGTCCATGATGCCCTGCCACTGCTCCTTGCTGCGCGCGCCCACCTGCAGGTCGATCAGCATGCCGTCGCCATCGACAAACAGGGTGGTGGGGATGCTCTGCATGTTCAGGTACTGCATCAGGTACATCATCAGCTCATCGGGGATCAGCGAGGGGTAGGTGATGCCCTTGTCGGCGTAGACCTTCTTGGCGCCCTCGATCTCGTCGGGCTGCAGCTGCAGCTGGCCCTGGCCATCGATGCGCACCGCGTCGCTCATGATGCCCACGAGGGTGAGGCGATCGGCGTATTCC
>CAKTTM010000186.1 GCA_934615145.1 uncultured Clostridia bacterium
CAGCTTCATCAAGGATCTGACCAATCTAAAGGTGCTGATACTGGCCGCCAACGCCATTGAGGACATCAGCCCGCTGAGCAGCCTGACGCAGCTGGAGTATGTGGAGCTGTTCAAAAACCGCATCCGCGATGTCAGCCCCATCACCAGCTGGACAAAGGTGCTGGACCTCAACCTGGCCTATAACCTGACCAAGGACCTTTCCCCCGTGGAGCAGCTAAAGTCGCTGGAGCGCCTGTGGATATACAACAGCAACAACTACAACAACAATGACAAGATAAAGCCCGATGTGGTGCGGGCGCTGAAGGCTGCGCTGCCCGACTGCCACATCAATTCGACGACCTACTCCACCGGCGGCGGCTGGCGCGAGCATCCGCGCTATTTCGTGATATTTGACATCTTCAAGACCTCGGTTTACAAGCCCTTTGAGCCCACGGTGCCCTGAGGCCGGGGCGCCCCCGCGGCCTTGTCAAAAGGCCGACGAATGGGTATAATAAAAGGGTGAGAAAGCACAAGGAGGCACTTATTTATATGGAGTTTTTGGTAGAGACATCCGCCCGTCACCTGCATGTGACCCAGCAGGATCTGGAGACACTCTTTGGCGCGGGCCATCAGCTGACCCCCAAGAAGGACCTGTCCCAGCCCGGCCAGTACGCGGCCGAGGAAAGGGTGACGGTGGTCGGCCCCAAGGGTGAATTGAAGATGACCATCCTGGGCCCCACGCGCAAGGCCACGCAGGTGGAGGTCAGCCTGACCGATGCCCGTACCCTGGGCCTGCAGCCCCCGGTGCGCGAGTCGGGCGATATCGCGGGCTCCGCGGCTGTCAAGCTCGTTGGCCCCAAGGGTGAGGTGGAGCTCAAAGAGGGCGTGATCGTCGCCATGCGGCATATCCACGCCACGCCCGAAGACGCGCAGAAGCTGGGCGTCAGCGACAAGGATGTGGTCAAGGTGGAAGTGGGCGGCGAGGGCCGCAAGCTGATCTTCGGAGACACCGTGGTGCGCGTGCACCCCAGCTACGCCCTGGCCATGCACATCGACACCGACGAATCCAACGCCGCCAGCGCCAGTGGCGTGGTGTATGGGAAGATTGTGAAGTAAGCGTCCTGGCATTCCAACCAAGGCAGCCGTGATTCGCGGCTGCCTTTTGACATTAAAAAAGCCCAGGGAGGTTCGGAGGGCCGTAGCCCTCTGACCAACAATCCGCGTCGGCGGCGTGTACGGCGACGCGGTGAGCCTTGCGTAGTGAAGGTTGCAAACCTAAAGGTTTGCAAGTCGGCAGAGCCGACCGCGCCAATCAGTCCGTTGGATTGATTGCGCGCCCCTGGGGTTTCCATGCCCTCCGCCGCTCGAGAGCGTAGCGACAGGCGGAGGGCCGAGAGCCTAACCATCGAAAAACCGCAGTTTTTCGATGGGTTGGTCAAGGGGGTATACTCCCTATACATTGCCCACCGGGCAAAGGCAAGGAGGCCTCATGGAACAGACCCCCTACAAGCAACTGGACAAGGCGCAGCGGCAGGCGCGGCTGGGCGAGATATTCCGCGTATTCCTGCGGCTGGGCGTGGTGGCCTTTGGCGGGCCGGCGGCCCACATCGCCATGATGGAAGAGGAGATCGTGGAGAAGCGCCGCTGGATCAGCCGCGAGGGCTTTCTGGACCTGATCGGCGCCACCAACCTGATCCCCGGCCCCAACTCAACGGAGCTGGCCATCCACCTGGGCTATTCGCGCGGCGGGGTGGCCGGGCTGTTCATCGCGGGCAGCAGCTTCATCCTGCCGGCCATGGCCATCGTGCTCTTCTTCGCCTGGCTCTATGTCAGCTATGGCACCCTGGCGCAGGCAGAGGGCCTGCTCTATGGCTTTAAGCCCGTCATCCTGGCCATCATATTGCACGCGCTGTGGCGCCTGGGCAAGTCGGTCATCAAGGGGCCGATGCCGGCGGTCACGGTGGCCATCATCGTGGCGCTCTACGCCCTGGGCATTCCGGAGATACCCCTGCTGCTGGCGGCGGGTTTGGGCTATATGCTGATTAAGAACTGGCCCAGGATTCAGGACAGGCTCTTTGCCCTGCCGCTGCTGCCTGGCGCCTTTGCCCTGGGCAGCGCGGCCGAGCCCATCGCGCCGCTGGGCTCGCTGCCGCTGACAGGCATCTTCTTCACTTTCCTCAAAATCGGCTCCGTGCTCTACGGCAGCGGCTATGTGCTGCTGGCCTTTATCGAAAGCGAGTTCGTCACCCGCTTGCAGCTGATCAGCAATCAGCAGCTGCTGGACGCGGTGGCCGTGGGCCAGTTCACGCCGGGGCCGGTGTTCACCACCGCCACTTTCGTGGGCTATCTGATCGATGGCATCCCCGGCGCCCTGGCCGCCACGGCAGGCATCTTCCTGCCCAGCTTTCTGCTGGTCTTCTTGCTCAACCCCCTGATCCCCCGCATGCGCAAGAGCCCATGGTTCTCCGCCGCGCTGGACGGCGTCAACGCCGCCTCGCTGGCGCTGATGGCGGTGGTCAGCGTCAAACTGGGCCTGGCCTCCCTGCCCGATGTGATCACCATCGCCATCTTTGCCGCCAGCTTTCTGGTCATGCTCAAGTGGCGCAAGCTCAACTCCTTCTGGCTGATCCTGTTAGGCGGCCTGATTGGGCTGGCGGTGAAGGGCTTATAACCCGCCACAGCATCACAGCATCATCCGCTGACAAGCGCCCCCCTGTTTGTACTATAATGCACATACTTCTTCCAGGGAGGATGATGGCATGCGTGGGACGGGACGGGGCATGAGGTGGCTGGCGGCGCTGCTGTGCGGGCTCTTGCTGCTGCCGGCACCTGCCAGCGCGCTGACGGGCACGGCGCGCTTCTACGCGCAAAAGGACATCGCCTACGCCATACGCTTTGAGGACGGCTATTTTGATACCCCCGGCACCAGCTACCAGCAGCCGCTGGCGCTAAGCTCGCTCGGCCTGGCGCTGTCGGCCTTCCGCGTGCGGGGCGGGGATCTGCAGGGCAAGGGCAGCCATGTGCAAAGCTACCTGGGCGAGCTGGGCTTTGAGCAGCTGAGCCTCAAGCAGTATGACATCGCGCCCAGCCAGCAGACCATCGCCACCGCCATGGGCAGTAAGACGCTCAGGCTAAGCGACGGCAGCCTCATGCCGCTGATCGCGGTGGCGATATCGGGCGGCGGCTACCAGGATGAGTGGAAGAGCAACTTTGCCGTCGGCTCCGGCCAGCACCACGAGGGCTTTGACCAGGCGGCGCAGCAGGTGGTCAGCCGCCTGAAGGATTATATCAAGGCGCAGGGTATCGCAGCGCCCTTCAAGCTGTGGATAACAGGCTACAGCCGCGCGGCCGCCACCGCCAACCGCAGCGCCGCCATCCTGCTGGACGCGGCTCTGGTGCGGCCGGAACATCTATACGCCTATACCTTTGCCACCCCCAATGTGACCCGGCAGAGCACGGCGGCGCTCTATCCTTCTATCTACAACCTGGTGGGCGCCTTTGACCCGGTGCCCATGATCCCCTTTGCGGAGTGGGGCTACCGCCGCTATGGCCAGACCGGCTATCTGCCCAGCCCCCAGACCAACAGCGACTATCAGGCGCGCAGCCTGCCGGTGCAGCTGCTCTACCGGCTGATCACCGGCGGCAGCTATTGGGTGAACCTGAGCAGCAACGAGGCTCTGCGCAAGACCCTGGGCGCGCTGAGCCAGTCCATCCCCGACGCCGGCAGCTATTCGGGCCAGTTTCGGCCCTGGCTGATACAGCTCTGGGGCATGCGCGGCAACACGGCGGGCATGCTGCGCTACTCGCTGGGTGAACTGATGGGCTCCAAGGAGCGCCGCCAGCAGCTGGGCAGCGCCATCGGCAGCGTGCTGGACATCCTCTCCAACGCCATGGGCGAAAAGATCATGCAGGACAGCGGCGAGCTGGGAAGCCAGTGGCAGGGCGAGGCTGGCCTGATGCAAAACCTGGTGCACGAGCACATGCCCACCATCTACCTGTCCTGGCTGGCCGCCTACCGCGACCGGGACAGCATGATCAGCCCCAGCGTCTCCTACCGCCAGGCCCATCTGCAGCACTTTGGCGCGCTAAAAGTATTGGACGCGCAGGATAAGCAGGTGATGGCGCTTGATATGAATACCCTTGCCAGCCTCAAGGAGGGCTTCCCCCTGCCGCTGACC
>CAKTTM010000187.1 GCA_934615145.1 uncultured Clostridia bacterium
CCCGCAGCATCGTGGGCAACCAGACCTCGCTGTATGACCCGACGGTCAGCATCGGTGAGCAGGAGACCTTCATGCCCATGCTTGTCGCCGCCTCCATCAAGCAGCATCTGCAGAAGGTGGGCAGCAGCCATGGCATCAACTATGATGATGTGCGGCTGGATACCTGCATCAAGCAGCTGATGGACATGGCCATCAACACCAATCAGAATGACTGGTCAGACGCCATGCGCCCCATCCTGATGGCAGAGCTGAACATGACTCGCGACATGGTCTGGGCACAGGCCACGGTTGGTGACATCTGGATATTCTTAAACGACCTCAAGTGGGGCGGCGGCATGGAGGTCATGATGGCGGTGGGCCAGTCCATCACGCAACTGACTCCGGCGGCGGTTGCCCGCTATGTGGCTTCGCTTGCCAATGGCACGGTCTACAACCTGTCGATCGTTGAATCCATCACCTCGCCCGACGGCGATATTCTCAACCAGTACAAGCCCAGCGTCTTTGGTGAGCTGGAGGATGCCTACCTCTACCTGCCCTATATCAAGGAAGGCATGAAGGGCGTCGTTGACGACACCGTGGGTACGGCCAACCGCTTCTTCCGCAACTTTAAGTACAAGGACAATATATGGGCCAAGACGGGCACCTCTCAGGTGGTCGTCGGCAAGATCAGGCTGGACCTGGAGAACAACGGCTGGTTTGTGGCGCTGGCGCCCTTTGATGGCCCGACAGAGATCGCGGTCGTTGTTCACATCCCCAATGGCCTGTCAGGCGCGCTGACCTCGGTGGCCGCGCGCGACTTCCTGGAGTGGTACATGGACAGCAACACCAAATCGACTGAAGTCTTGCCCTTGGTCGGCGGCAATGAACTGATGCCCTGAGGCGGAGGAAGATATGGGACAAGTGATCATGATAGCCTCCGGCAAGGGGGGCGTGGGCAAATCAAGCCTGGCGGCGGCGCTGAGCGTGTCGCTGGCGACGCGCGGGCATCGCGTGCTGCTGATCGATGCCGACCTGGGGCTGCGCAATCTGGACCTGATGCTGAGTCTGCAGGACAAGGTGCTCTTTGAACTCAGCGACTGCCTGCAGCGGCGCTGCTCATTGGATGAGGCGCTGGTCAGCCACCCCAGGCTTGCGACCCTGTCGCTGATCGTTGGTGGTCAGGATGCCAAGCCCAAGGACTTCTCAGGCAAGGATCTGTCCCGCATCATGCGTACCCTCAAGGATCGCTTTGACTATCTGTTGATCGACTGCCCGGCCGGTATTGGCCGGGGCATCCGCAACTTCATCGGTCTGGCCGACAAGTACCTGCTGGTGGCGACACCTGATGAGGTCTGCCTGCGCGACACGGAAAAATTGGGGCGTATCATCCTGGATGAAACGGGGGAGCATCCCTGGCTGCTGCTTAACCGCTATGACTGGCGCTTGATGCGCCGGGGGCTGATCAGCAAGCCGGATGATATCGCGCTGGCGCTGGACATGCCGCTGCTGGGTGTCATTGGTCACAGCGGCCGCATCTATGCTGCCCAACTGCAGGGCCTGACTTTGGCCGAGCTGGAAGAGCCGGTGACAGTTGATGCGCTGGATCGCGCCGCCCTGCGCCTGTTGGGGCTCCAAGCTGAGGCCTTTGTCGAGGAAAAGCCACCCAGCTGGCGTGACAGGCTCAGGGCAGCCTTTGCAAGGAGGATAACAGCTTATGATGATGTCTGAAGACAGGCGGACCAAACCGCATTTTGACTTTGTGCTTTTGCTGATGATGTATGCCATGATGATCATCGGCGTGCTGGCGGTCGCTGTGGCCACCTATAACCCGGCCGTCAGTGCCGATGTGCCGCTGATCAACCGCATCATCAACTCCGAGTCCGGCCGTTGGCAGGCCATCTTCACCGTTGCTTCGCCGGCAGCGGTATGGTTCATCGTCTCCATCCCCTATGAGCACTTTAGATCCTACGCCAGGCTGTACTATACAGCGGTGATTGGCATGCTGCTGCTGACGCTGGGCACCAGCGCCATCCGCGGCGTCAGCGGCTGGCTGAGGGTCGATTCGCTGGGCCGCATGCTGCAGCCCTCCGAGTTTGCCAAGATTACCATCATCATCATGCTGGCCCGCGTGATGGCCAATAACCCCAAGCCCATGAGCAGCCTAAGCGACGCGCTGCGCATATTCGCCATCCTGGCGGTGCCTGCCGGCCTTACTTACCTGCAAGGCGAGATGGGCAGCATGATCGTCATGGGCGTTGTCTTCTATCTGATGCTCTACTTTGGCGGCACGGACTGGAAATGGCTGACCATACTCTTTGTCCTGGCGGCGGCGGGCGTGGCGGTCGTCTTTGCCTATGGCTTGATCAGCGGCTCTGACAGCTACCGTCTGCAGAGGCTTATCAGTTTCCTGGACCCCAGCCGCTTCCCCAAGACCGGTGGCTACCAGATCATACAGTCCGAGCAGGCCATCGGTTCCGGCGGGATGACGGGGGTGGGGCTTTTCATCACGGGCTCGCTGAGCCAACTCAACTATGTGCCGGAGGATTGGACTGACTTCATCTTCGCGACCGTGGGGGAGGCTGTGGGCTTCATCGGCAGCGCGCTGATCGTGGTGCTGTACTTGCTCTTGCTACTGCGCATGCTCTACATGGCGCGTTTTACCTATGACAAGTTTGGCCGCATGATCATCATCGGTGTGTTGGCGATGCAGTTTATCCATATTTTTCAGAATATCGCCATGACCATCGGTCTGATGCCCATCACTGGCATCCCTTTGCCTTTCCTGAGCTATGGCGGCTCCAACCTGCTGACCAATGTGGTGGGCGTTTCCCTGGTGCTCAATGTGGTGAAAAACCGTTCCAACGCGATGCCTAGCTACAGCATGCCGGTCATCATGTCCACCACCAGCCGCCGCCGCGGACGGGGCCGAAAGAAGATATATGTCAATGCCACCGGCAGCGAAAGCGCACGATAAACGTGTGGTTTTTCACGAAATGGGCGGATGCCCTTGTCTTCTGTGCAGACGCATAGTATAATGCGCTCTGCTGAAAGCCAAGCGAGTACAGTGGTAAGGGAGAAAATCTGCCAATGGCCTTTGTAAAGTGCCCCAAGTGTGAGCTCAACTACATGGATGAGAACGATAAGATGTGCAAGGTGTGCTATCGGGAGATTCACGGCAGTGACATGCCCGACGAGCAGGAGCTGTGCACCATCTGCAATGAGGCGCCCGTCATGCCTGGCAAGGATGTCTGCCACCTGTGCTTCACTGAGCTCAGCGGCGACCAGGTCAGCAGTGACGATGTGGAGCCGGTGCATGTCGAAGATGACTCTGTCAGCACCATGGATGAGATAGCCCCGGACCTGAGCGACAGTGGTATTCCCGAGCCGGAGTTCCAGGAGATCGACAAGGATCTCTCGCTGGAAGAGCGGGAAGACAAGGAAGATCTCGCTGACGACGAGGACGATGAAGACAACTGAGCAAGGCCGCATCTTCTGCATCGGCGACTTGCACCTGCCGGGCGGCTTTGACAAGCCCATGCATGTCTTTGGCGATCACTGGGATGCGCACTTTGACAGGATATCCGCTGACTGGCGCGAGCGTGTGGACGATCAGGATATCGTGCTGATCCCAGGGGATATCAGCTGGGCGATGCAGCTGCACCAGGCCCTGCCGGACTTGGAGGCCGTGGCGGCGCTGCCGGGCCACAAGATCATGATACGGGGCAACCATGACTATTGGTGGAGCGCCATCTCCAAGCTGCGCTCCGTCTTGCCTAAGCATATGTACGCGCTGCAAAACGACGCCATCCTGATGCACGGGGTGGTGTTTTGTGGTTCCCGCGGCTGGGTGATGCCCTCGGGCCCGGACGACGCTGAGAACCAGAAGATCTACGACCGCGAGCTGCTGCGCATGGAGCTGTCGCTCAAGCAGGGCAGAAGGCTGAGCCAGGATGCGCGGCTGATCGTGCTGACCCATTACCCGCCCACCGATGACAGCGGGCGCAGCACCAAGTTGACGCAGATGCTGGCCGAGTACCGGGTGGATGACCTGGTCTATGGCCATTTGCACGCGCAAGCCAATGACTATGCCTTCAGCGGCACTGTCGATGGCGTACGCTGCCATCCCTGCTCCTGCGATGGCCTGGGCTTCAGGCTGTATGAGTT
>CAKTTM010000188.1 GCA_934615145.1 uncultured Clostridia bacterium
GACTGATTACCAACGGTTACCTACAATGAGGAACTACCCACACAATTGCGTTGTCCGGTTTTTCGGTACCAGACCAGATTGAGTTCAGCATAATTCTAGGAAGTTTTTTGCTGACTTGGCCTTCTCTCTACCTCTATCGCTTGGCTAATCATCGGAACAATCCTCTGAAACGCAGTTATTTTTGGGGATGCATGTTGTCGATTTTCTTCTCCTATTCAGCTGGAATGTTAAGTACCAGGATGCTGGTTCCGGCTATCTTCGGCGGGAGAACAATTAGTTTGATCTCAAATGATGGCCTTCAGATTGTCGCATGGCTAGTGGGCCTTATAGCACCACTTTCTGTTAGTAGACTGCTTCGAAAAGGTATGGATGCACATACCTTCTCTTACGAGTTTGATACGTTTTACGGAGACTTGCGCATTTTGGAGAACAGGATGGTTATAGAGGGGCCTGCGATTGATGACTATCGCATATATATTGAAAAGTCATCCTCTGACAATGGCATTCCCTATGAATTACTGCGAATTGTACTGCTAGTTGAGCACATGAACCGAGATACGTGGATGATTCGGCTAGTAGAGTATGTCATATGCAAATACTTCCCCGGAGTGGCGAGAAGGCTCGACCTATCTGTTGGACTTGCACAACTGAAAATCTCCACAGTTAAGGAGCTCACTGGTGAGCCTGTAAAGGCTTATATCATGAATCTTTTTGATGAGCAATATAGTATTGAAATGTGTGCTCAGTACATAGTTGCATTGGTCAAGAAGTACCGTGAAGTCTATTGTAGCTGGAGGACGCATGAAGGCGACCTCTTTTCATCCGACGATTGTGAGGAACTCTGTGAGTATATTGTTTCAGAGTATCTGACTGGATACATGAATTCCCAGCAGCGGTATATACGACTTTATGGTGCTGTCCTCAAAGGCACTATTTGCGGTAATGGATAGCGAGCTGAATGATAGACTACATATTTGGAGTGTCCTACTCGAAAAAGAAGCTGCAGGATTTGTTATTGGAGAGATATTACCGCCATAAATGAGTTCTCGTTCGTTCTATGGTTCTCAGGGTTTTCGCAATGCTCATGGCTGTATGGTGCGCAACACCACACCATGATCCCGATTCTTGCGGTATCCAACGGATTAGACCACAGCATCCGCGCCACCGCGCGCGCCAAGGAGGCAGCACCATGACCCCCAAGCAGGAGTACTACGCCCTGGCCGCGGCCAGCGTGATTGAGCAGCTGGCCCGCCGGCAGATGCAGGGCTATTACTGCGCAGACCGCCAGGCCGCGCTCAGGCAGGCGCTGGCACTGATGCCCAAGGGCAGCGTGGTGGCCCACGGCGGCTCGCAGACCATCCAGCAGATCGGCCTGCTGGACGCGCTGCGCGCGGGCGAGCACCAGTTCATCGACCGGGAGACCGTCAAGGGCGAGGCCGCGCAGCGCCAGCTGCACGCGCAGATCTTCCTGGCCGACAGCTATGTGATGAGCAGCAACGCCATCACGCTGGACGGCGAGCTGGTCAACATCGACGCCCGGGGCAACCGCGTGGCCATGCTGTGCTACGGCCCTGCGCAGGTGATCGTCATCATGGGGATGAATAAACTGGCGCCCGATCTGGACAGTGCCATCAGCCGCGCGCGCAATCTGGCCGCCCCGCCTAATGCCCTGAGGCTCAGCCGCAAGACGCCTTGCGTGCATGTGGGGCACTGCCGGGATTGCTACAACGCCGACTCCATCTGCAGCCAGATCCTGATCACCCGCAGATCCGGCGAGCCCGGCCGCATCAAGGTGATACTGGTGGGGGAGGAGCTGGGCTACTAAGCGCCATCAGCCGCCAAGCTGAGCATCCTTTCTGCGGGTATGATGACAGCAAACAGATGAACAGCAAAGGAGGCCGGCAATGAGCCCCATTCATCCACTACTGCTGATGGCCAGCGACATAGAGGCCCAGGCTACCAGGCTGGTGGACAGGGCCGGGCAGACCGTGCGGCTGCGCGGCATCAACCTGATCGACAAGGGCAGCAGGCGGCCGGACGGCAGCTGGGACTTTTATCCCAAATGGCCGGACAGCATCTATCGGGATTTTGCCCGCCACGGCATGAACGCCGTGCGCCTGGGGATTATCTGGGCGGCGGTGGAGCCGCAGCCGGGGCAGTATGATGAGGACTACATCGCCTTCTTTGGCCGCCAGCTGGACCTGGCGGCGCAGGCGGGCATCAGCGTGCTGCTGGACATGCACCAGGATCTCTACGCCCAGCGCTTTTCGGATGGCGCGCCCGACTGGGCGGTGCTGACGGAGGCGCCTTTTGAGCAGACCGAGCTGTGGAGCGACGCCTACCTGTCTTCCCCCGCGGTGCAGCAGGCCTGGGACGCCTTCTGGGGCAATCAGCAGGTGCCGGGTACGGGCAAGGGCTTGCAGGATCATTACATCGCCATGTGGACGCATCTGGCGCGCGCCTATCACAATAAGCCGGCGCTGTTTGCCTATGACTTCATGAATGAGCCCGCCCCCGGCAGCGAGATACAGCAGATGTTTGGCCTGCTGATGCACAACATCGCGGGCATCTTAAGCCAGGAGGAAGCGGCAGGCCTGGGCCTGCCCGACGCGAGCCCGCAGAGCCTGATGGCCGCCTTTTCCGACCCCATGAGCAAGCTGAAACTGCTGGATCTGCTGGAGGATCCGGTGCGCTACCGACAGCTGGGCGATATGAGCCAGGCGCCTGTGATCCAGTTTGAGCAGGGCGTGCTGGAGCCCTTTTATGAGAAGATCACATCGGCCATCCGCGCCATCGATGGCGAACGCTTTGTGCTGCGCGGCAACAACTACATGAGCAATATCGGCGTGCCCTCCGGCATCAGGCCCATTATGGTTGGCGGCAAGCAGGATGCCAAGCAGATATTCGCCCCCCACGCCTACGACCTGGTGGTGGATACTGAGGCCATGCAGATGCCCTCTGACAGCCGCGCGCAGAGCATCTTCCAGCGCCACCGCGAGACCCAGCTGGCGCTGGATCTGCCCGCCATCGTCACCGAGTGGGGCGCCTTTGCGGGCTATGACTCAGCGCTGACCCACGGCGATCATCTGCTGAAGCTCTTTGAATCCTGGGGCTGGGGCAATACCTACTGGTGCTATACTGAGGACTTCTTTGAGGTACCGGCGGCCAAGCTGCTCAACTATAAGTAGAATAGACAAGGAGCCAAGACCGCCGACAAGCCATCGGCGGTCTTTCCCTATCTATCCCTTTCAGCCTTCCCCGCGCCGCCTCTGCCTGCTGTAGTCGGACAGCTCCTGCTCCTTCTCCCTGCCAATGGGGAAGCGCAGCAGCGGGATCAGGCCCAGCAGCACAAAGGCGATGGGCACCAGCGCCGTGCCCACGCGGATGCCCAGCATCGCCTGCTCGCTTTGCACTGCCAGCTTGGCGTCATAGCCAAAGGCGCTGAGGATGCCCATGAATAGCATCGTCTGCGTGCTGATGGCGGGCGCCGCGATCAGCGCCAGCAGCGCGCCGATGAGCCCCGGCTTGCGCGTGCCGGTCAGGCGCTCGTTCTCATCGATCAGCGCGGCAGCCAGCGGCGCGGAGCCGGTGGTCATCGTATACTTGCCCACCATGATGGGCACATAGGCCAGCAGCACCGCCAGCCAGCTGCCGGTGAAGAAGAGCGCCGCGTGGCCGATGATGTAGGGGATACTGCCGATCAATATGGCACGCTTGCCGCCGACTTTCTTAACGGCCCGGGCGATGAAGGGCAGCACGGCAAAGACCAGCAGCATGGGGACGGTGTCGGCCAGGGTGGCCTCCAGCCCGCCGGTGCGGATCACATGATCCATCAGGTAGAGAAAGGCGGTGAAGTAGACGGCGTTGGGCGCCAGCGCCAGCAGGTTAAAGCCCGCCCAGCTGCGGAAAGAGCGGCTGCCGGCCAGCACCCTGATATCCGCCCACAGGGTCTTGAGGTTCATGTCGCCCTCGGCGTTGCCCAGGGCATAGTATTCCGGCTTTTCCTTGAGCTGGCTCAGCGCCCAGTAGTACATGCCGGCGTTGAGCGCCACCACGCCCATCAGTGAGAGGATGATGAGCCTGTGGTCTCCATCGCGGTTGCCCACCAGCAGCAGGGTGGGCACCAGCGTGGCCACGAAGC
>CAKTTM010000189.1 GCA_934615145.1 uncultured Clostridia bacterium
GCCTGCGGCCCTGCAACTGGCTCATTGCGGGTTGTCCATGAAGTGCAGCTTGAAGGTCTTGATCTCAAAGGGCTTGAGCTGGAAGTCAAGGCTGCGCTCGCCATGGGCGAGTGGCTGGTCTTCCTCCTCCATCAGGTTGCAGGCCGCGGCGCTGAGGATATTCAGCCCGGTGCTGAGGCGGGCCTTGGTCCGGCGGCCGTGCGCCTCATAGACCCTGATGATGGTGGCGTCGCTGTCCTCAGCGCGCTTGAGGGCCTCAATGACCACATTGGGCTGATCGACGCTGGCCATGCTGAACTGCGCTGCCAGGCTGCCACCCTCATTGTCCTTGGTGATGGCCAGGGCATGATCGTTGAGCTGATAGGCGGCCTGCAGCACGCCGGCCTCCTGCCAGCTGCCCTGGTGGGGCAGCAGAGAATAGGTGAAGATGTGCCGCTCCTGATCGGCGATGGGGTTGGGCTCGGTGGCGGATTTGAGCAGCGACAGGCCGATGACGCCCTCGTGCACCGAGGCGCCGTACTTGCAGTCGTTGAGCAGGCTGACGCCATAGCCCTCCTCGGCTACATCCTGCCACTTGTGGTGGCAGACCTCAAAGCGGGAAAAGTCCCAGCTGGTATTAAAGTGCGTCGGCCGCTTGACATGGCCGTACTGTATCTCGTAGGTGGCCTCACTGGTCTGCACATCCACGGGGAAGAGCGCCTTGACAAAGATATGTGACTGCTTCCAGTCCCAATCGTTGTGAAAGTCGATGCGCGGATTATCTCCGTAGAGGATGATGCGCTGGGTGATGGGGCTATCCAGGTACTGGCGCCTGATCTCGATCACGCCGCGCAGCGGGCCGTTTTCGCTCACCTGCCAGCTTTGCACATCGTTTATCGGCCAGCTGTGCTCGGTGTAGTAGTTGTTCAGGTCCCAGGCGTCAAAATTATGCGGCCTGTCCTCATAGCTCATCAGCTGGTTGCCCAGCGCCCCGGCTTTGAGCACCTGTCTGTCGGCCCGCTTGTCGTAGAGCTGGCTGATGTTCATCTGCTCGTCAAAGCTGAGGCGATAATAGGCGGTCTCTATCTCCCGCCCGGTCACCTGCATGGTCTGCCCAGTGGCCTCCTGCGGTTTCAGGCTCAGGCGCTTATAGCCCTTGGCGGGGATGGCGCCGCCGCTGAACCAGCCGCGGCTGTCCTGCCCCCGCTGGGTGATCAGCGCGCGCTCGCCATCAAACACCTGCGCCGCCTGCCAACCCTCAGGCCAGGCAAAGCTGACCGGCGCCTGATAGGTAAAGCTCAGCGGATTGTAGACCACCAGGTCGCCCGCCTGCCCGGCCACTGAGGCGGTGAGCAGCTGCAGTGCTTCGTCCCTCATCTCCTGCCCCTGCTGGCGCAGCTGCTCATACTCTATCATGGAGTCGTCATAGACCGCCTGGATGGAGGAGCCGGGCAATATGTCGTGGAACTGGTTGCGCATGATCACTTCCCAGCCCAGCTGAATGCGCTGCTGGGGGTAGCAGTGGTTGACCAGCTCATCGGCCATGGCGGAGTATAGCTCCAGCCCCAACCAGGCCAGCTCGCTCTTGCGGTTGGAGCGCTTGTTGCGCGCCATGGAGGTGTAGGTGCCGCGGTGATACTCCAGGTACATCTCGCCCGTCCAGGTGGGCAGGAAGCGATTGTCTCGCACCTGCTTATCCAGATCGTGGAAGAAGGTGCGGGTATCGCTCATCATCGTGCGCGGGCAGCCGGGCAGGCCCTGGCGCAGGCGCTTGTGATGCTCCAGCATCTGGCGGGTGGGGCCGCCGCCGCCATCGCCATAGCCGAAGCTCATCAGCGCGATGTCTGAGATATCCTTTTGCTGGTAGCGCTGCCAGGCGCCCATCACATGGTTGGGGCCCAGGTCGGCATTATAGGTGGTGAAGTGGCTGGTGGCAAAGCTGCCGCGCTTGGCCTCGGTGTTGTAGTCACGGCTGGGGGAGAAGTGAGTCAAGGTCTTGGTGCCATCGATGCCCTGCCAGAGGAAGGTATCGTAGGGCAATTTGTTGATCTCATTCCAGCTGATTTTGGTGGTCATGAAGTACTTGATACCGGATTTCGCAAATATCTGGGGCAGCGCCGCAGAGTAGCCAAAGACATCCGGCAGCCAGACGATCTCATTGTCCCGGCCAAACTCCTGCCTGAAGAAGCGCTTGCCATAGAGTATCTGGCGCACCAGGCTTTCGCCGCTTGAGAGGTTGCAGTCGGCCTCCACAAACATGGCGCCCTCAGGCTCCCAGCGGCCGGAGCTGACGGCCTCCTTGATGCGCTTGTAGACCTCAGGCGCATTTTGCTGCACATACTTGTACAGCTGCGGCTGGCTGGACATGAACAGTTAGTCCGGATACTCCTCATAAATTTTGAGCACCGTTGAGAAGCTGCGCAGCGCCTTGTCTTCCGTCACCTTCAGCGGCCACAGCCAGGCCACGTCGATATGCGTGTGGCCGACACAGTAGATGGTGGGCGACTTGTGCGGGTCGGCCTTGGCGTAGAAATCCTCCTGCAGTTTGGCGCGCGCGGCGCGCACAGAGGCCTCGTAGGCCGGGCTGCCGGGCAGCCGCAGGTCCAGCTGGTTGACCGCCTCGCTCAGGGCCTTGATGATCAATATATAGTCATCGCTGCCATCGGGCAGCAGCTTTGCGATCTCGTGGGGTGTCTTGATGTCGTAGTACAGGGCCAGTGTCTGCAGGTCCTGGGCCTGCAGCTCGCCCTGCAGGCTCAGATCGCCCTGGCCATAGCCAGAGTAGGCGCTCAGCTGGATCTGGTAGCTCTGCCCGGCCTGGGCAGATTCGCTCAGCAGCACCTCGCGGTGATTGACATCAAAGCCCTGGCGGATCTGGCCATCTACATAGACGGTGAACTGCGGGTTGAGCGCGTCCCAGCCCTGGCGGCTGGTCTTGAGCGAAAAATAGATCGGCAAGCCGGCCATCTCTTCGGGGATTGTCACAGTGCAGCGAAACCAGGCATAGCAAAAATCGCTGTTCCAGGGGGAGATCTTGGGGTCATAGGGCAGCCAGCTGGCCTCCTCAGGGGCGCTGAGCAGGCGCTGGTCGGTCGGATGGTCGAGCATCTCGTAATCTGCTATCGCCTGGCTGTGCTTGACGATGCGACTCTCCAGCACCTTTAGGATCTGTCCGATCCTCTCCTCAAAAAAAACCATGGCCACCTCCACCCTTGATATGCTAAGCGTTCTTGGGAGCTTATTGTCATCATTATAGGCCAAATGCGCCCAAGGGGCAAGACATGTGTTCAGCCATTGACGAAAGCCCAATCAAGCGCTAAGATGGTGTCAGCGATATTTGGAGGCATATGTATGGAGCAGCAACAGAAAACGCTGGTCATGGGCGTCATTGGCGCTGATGTTCACGCGGTAGGCAACCAGATCCTCAGCTACGCCTTTCGGGAGGCTGGTTTCAATGTGATCAACCTGGGCGTCATGGTCTCCCAGGAGGAGTTCATCGAGGCGGCCATCGAGTCAGCGGCGGACTGCATCGTGGTGTCCTCGCTGTACGGGCATGGCGAGCTGGATTGCCAGGGCTTCCGCGACAAGTGCGATGAGGCCGGCCTGCACGGGATACCGCTGTACATTGGCGGCAACATCGTGGTGGGCAAGCAAAACTTTGAGGATGTCAAAAAGCGCTTTGAGGCCATGGGCTTCAACCGCATTTTCCCGCCGGGCACAACGCCGGAGGAAGGCATCCAGGCGCTGCGGGAAGACCTCTTAGGGGAGCGCTGATGCGCCCAATCCTGCTAATAGACTTTGGCTCCACCTATACCAAGCTGACGGCGGTGGATCTGGCGGCCAGGCAGGTGCTTGGCACAGCGCAGGCCTTCACCACCGCGCAGACAGATATACAGACAGGCCTGGGCCTGGCAAGCGACAAGTTGGAGGCCTTGACCGGCCCGCTTGACTATCAGGCGCGGCTGGCCTGCTCCAGCGCCGCGGGGGGCCTGAGGATGGTGGCCTGCGGGCTGGTGCCCGCGCTCACCGCCAAGGCAGCGCGCTTTGCGGCCTATGGCGCGGGGGCTAA
>CAKTTM010000190.1 GCA_934615145.1 uncultured Clostridia bacterium
CCTTGGGTGCCTTGGCGCCGGCGGCCGACAGGAAGGCCTGCGTCTGCTCGTCCACCGGGAAGATGCCGTTCTTGCCACCGGCCTCGATGGCCATGTTGCAGATGCACAGGCGATCATTCATCGACAGATTCTGTACACCCTCGCCCGAAAACTCCAGCGACTGGTAGAGCGCGCCATCCACACCGATCAGGCCGATCAGGTGCAGCACCACATCCTTGCCCGTCACCCAGGGGCCGGGCTTGCCAGACAGCCTGACCGAGATGGCCTCGGGCACCCGGAACCAGGCCTTGCCATAGGCCATGGCGGCCGCCATATCGGTAGAGCCCACCCCGGTGGAGAAGGCGCCCAGCGCGCCATAGGTGCAGGTATGGCTGTCCGCGCCGATGACCAGGTCGCCGGCCGTCACCATGCCCTGCTCTGGCAGCAGCACATGCTCGATGCCCACGCGGCCGGTGTCAAAGTAATGCACGATGCCCTGCGCCCTGGCGAAATCGCGCACCTGCTTGGTCTGCGCCGCGGCCTTGATGTCCTTGTTGGGGGTGAAGTGATCCATCACCAGGGCGATCTTTCCCTTGTCAAAGACCTCGCCGCAGCCCGCCTTATTGTACTCATTGATCGCCACCGGCGCCGTTACGTCATTGCCAAGCACCAGGTCCAGGTCGGCCAGTATCATGTCACCAGCCTTGACGGTGCTCTGGCCGCAATGCGCCGCCAGTATCTTTTGTGTCATGGTCATGCCCATCAGATGCGTCCCTCTTTCTTATGCAGTATGTATTCAATGGAATCGCTCAGCGCCTGCCAGGAGGCGGCGATGATATCGGTAGAGACCCCCACGGTGACCCAGCTCTGCTCGCCGTTGGTGGATTCGATCAGCACCCTGACCTTGGAGGCCGTGGCCTCCTCACCCGTCAGCACGCGCACCTTGAAGTCCACCAGGCGCACCTTGTTCAGCTGTGGGTAAAAGACGGCCAGCGCCTTGCGCAGCGCGCTGTCCAGCGCGTTGACCGGGCCATTGCCCATGGCAGCGGTGGTCTCCCTGTCGCCATCCACGGTGACCGACAGCATGGCAGACGCGCTGGTCTCGCCATCGGGCGGGGGGAATTCGCCGCTGGTGCGGTACATGCCCAGCTGGAAGTGGGGCACAAAGCGGCCCAGCGTGCGCAGCATCATCAGCTCAAAGCTGGCATCCGCCGCCTCAAACTGGAAGCCGTCCTGCTCCAGGTCTTTGAGCTGCTTGACGATCAGCGCGATCTCAGGCGCGTCGCGATTCAGCTCCGGCGCGATGGCCGACAGCTTGTGCATGATGGTGGTGCGGCCTGCCACCTCGCTCATCAGGAAGCGGCGGCTGTTGCCCACGGCTTCCGGGCTGATGTGCTCAAAGGAGCTGCTGATCTTTTGCACGCCATCCACATGCATGCCGGCCTTGTGCGCAAAGGCGCTGGCGCCCACATAGGGCTTGCTGCCGGGCACGGGCATGTTGGCGATGTCCATGATACGGACCACCGTGGAGCTGAGCTGCTTAAGATCGCCCAGCGTGTCCGTGTAGCCCATCTTGAGCTTGAGGTTGGGGATGACGACGCTGAGGTCGGCATTGCCGCAGCGCTCGCCGATGCCGGTAAAGCAGCCCTGCACCTGCACGGCGCCGGCCTCGACAGCCGACAGTGAGCTTGCCACCGCGCAGCCGATGTCATTGTGGCAGTGGATGCCCAGGCGGCTTTGCGGCAGTTTGGCCGTCACCTGGCGCAGGCTGTCAAAGACGAAGCTGGGCAGCGCGCCGCCATTGGTGTCACACAGGCAGAGCAGATCGGCGCCCGCCAGTTGCGCGCTTTCCAGCACCTGCATGGCGTAGGCCGAGTTGGCGCGATAGCCGTCAAACCAATGCTCGGCGTCAAAGATGACCTCCAGATCCCTGCCCTTGAGGAAGCGGACAGTCTGCGCAATCATGTCCAGGTTCTCCTGCAGGGAGACATTGAGCACCTTTTCGGCGTGCAGATCCCAGGATTTGCCAAATATCACCACCGTCTGTGCCCCCGCTTCCACCAGGGAGCGCAGGTTGGCATCCTCCTCTGCGCTCACACCCTTGCGCCGGGTGGAGCCAAAGGCGCAGAGCTTGGCGCGCTGCAAGGGCTCTTGTTTCATGCGCTCAAAGAAGGCGATGTCCTTGGGGTTGGCAAAGGGATTGCCTGCCTCGATATAGTCCACGCCAAACTCATCCAGGGCACGGGCGATGAGCAGCTTGTCCGACAGCGAGAAGGAGACGCCCTCCCCCTGCGCGCCATCGCGCAGGGTACTGTCCAGTATCTCTATCTTTCTCATCGTCCCTCCCTTATAGCAGCTTGTTCATGCCGTTGACATAGGCCAGCAGGCTGGCCTCCACCACGTCGGTGGACAGGCCGCGGCCGGTCACCGTGCTGTCACCCTGGGTGATCTTGAGCACTGCCTCGCCCTGCGCGTCCTTGCCTTCTGAGATGGTCTGTATGGCGTAATCCATCAGCGCGTGCTCACCCACCGGCATGATCTTGTCAATGGCTTTGAGCGCGGCATCGATGGGGCCGTTGCCGACAGCCACCTCTTCGATCACTTCATCCCCATTCCTCAGCCGCACGACCGCCGAGGCGGAGACGGCGTTACCGGAGTTGACGGTGTACTTGTCCAGCCTGTAGCCCTTTTGCACCGGATCGCCCTTGTGGCTGACCAGGGCCTCCAGGTCCTGGGTGGACACCGTCTTCTTGCGGTCGCACAGTTCCTTGAAGCGCACGAAGAGCTGCTCCATCTCCTCCTTGCTGACCTCGTAGCCCAGCTGCTGGAAGGCGGCCTCCACCGCGTGCTTGCCCGAGTGCTTGCCCAGCACCATCTTGTTCTGCGTCAGGCCCACGGACTCGGGCGTCATGATCTCATAGGTCTCGCGGTTGGCCATCACGCCGTGCTGGTGGATGCCCGCCTCATGGGCAAAGGCATTGCGGCCCACGATGGCCTTGTTGATCGGCGCGCTCAGGCCCAGGATATGGTAGACCAGGCGGCTGGTGGGGTAGAGCTTGGTGGTATCCAGGCGGAAATCAGCCTGCAACTCATCCTTGCGGGTGTGAATGGCCATGGCGATCTCCTCCAGCGCCGCGTTGCCGGCGCGCTCGCCGATGCCGTTGATGGTGCACTCCACTTGAGTCACACCGCTTTGGATGGCGGCCAACGTATTGGCGACAGCCAGCCCCAGGTCATTGTGGCAGTGGGTGGCCAGGGTGACATCCTTGGCCTCTGGCACATGCGCATAGATGTAGTCGATCATGCGGCTCATCTCATGGGGCAGCGCGTAGCCCACGGTGTCGGGCAGGTTGATGGTGCTGGCGCCGGCCTGTATTGCGGCTGACACCGCCTTGGCCAGGAAGGGCAGCTCGCTGCGGGTGGCATCCTCGGCGGAAAACTCCACATCCGGGCACAGGCTGCGCGCGTAGGCCACCATCTCAGAGATGGTCTGCAGCACCTTGTCCTCGCTCATCTTGAGCTTGTATTCCATGTGCGTGGGCGAGGTGGCCAGGAAAGTATGGATGCGGGGATGCCGGGCGCCCTTGACTGCCTCCCAAGCGGCGTCGATATCGCCCTTGGTGGCGCGGGCCAGGCTGGCCACGGTGCTGTGCTTGATGACCTTGGCCACCTCCGCCACCGACTGCGCGTCGCCCTTGGAGGCGATGGCAAAGCCCGCCTCGATTACGTCCACGCCCATTTTTTCCAGCGCCAGCGCGATCTCCAGCTTTTCGGCCAGGTCCATGCTGCAGCCGGGGGCCTGCTCGCCATCGCGCAGGGTGGTGTCAAAGAACTTAATCGTTTTCATGGCTCATCTCCTTGCACGCTCAGTATGGCGCCCTTGTCAGCCGAGGATACCAGCGCCGCGTAGCGTCTCAAATAGCCGCTGGGGCGGGGGCGCTGGGGCTTGACGAAGTCTGCCTTGCGCCTGGCCAGCACGGCCTCGTCCACCTGCAGGCTGATCTGCCTGGCCGGTATGTCAATGGCTATGCTGTCGCCATCCTCTATCAGGCCGATCAGGCCACCAC
>CAKTTM010000191.1 GCA_934615145.1 uncultured Clostridia bacterium
TGATCCGCTGGGCATCCCCAAAGCTTAGACCCTGGAAACGCTCGGGAGAGGCCATCTGCTCGATGCCAGGCGCCATTGCGCCCACCAGCGCGATGCGCCTGCCGCCCAGCTCCTTGATGACATAGGGTTTGAAGGCAGGCTCACCGGAAGCAGTGAGCAGGTTGCTGTTGAGCAGGTCAAAGCGCATCTCCCCCGCCAGGTCATTGATGCGATCAAAGCCGAGCGCGAAGTCGTAATAGCCCGGTGTCGCGGCGTCATAGCCCAGCGCGTTCATCAGCGCCACTACCTGGCTGCCTTGGGTGTCGGCCGGGAAATAGCTGCCAAACAGCGCGTTGCCAGCATCCAGCAGCAAGGTTGGATTGCTGTCCCTGGCATCCTTGACGATGGTGGCCAGCCTGGGATAACCGATGCGGCTGCTATCATCGCCTGAAACGCGCTGCAGCACGCTGTTGGTGAAGAAGACAGCGATCTCCCCCGCCTTGGCCTGGGGCGCGGGCGTGGCGCTGAGTTGCTTGACCGCTTCGTCATACTTGGCTTGCAGGGCCTCGTGCTCCGCCGCCAGCGCGGCGTAGGCCTCCGTCTTGGTCACATCGATGGGCTCAGGCGTCACCGCAGCGGCCGCCATGGCCTCGTCATACTTGGCCTGCAGGGCCGTATAGTCGCCCTCCAGCTTGGTCAGCTCGGCCAGCCTGGTCTGCAGGCTGAGCACGCTGTTGGTCTCTGTCTCCAGCTTCACCTGCGCCTCGGCCAGGGCCAGGGCGGCCTTGTCCTTCTCCTGCGTCAGCTCGGCCGCAGACGCTTCAGTCTGCTGCTGCAGGCTGCTCAGCTCGGTTTCAAGCGCCGCCTTCTGATCGCCCAGCTCGCCAACCTGCTTGAGCGCCTCGTCCAGTGATTGCTTGGCGCTGTCCAGGCTGGCGGCCAGCTCATCCTTTTCCTGTGTGATCGCCTCAAGCTGCGCCTTGGCCTGGCTCAATGCCTCAGCCGATGTGCCCAGCTCGCCCTTGAGCGTGTCCACCTGGGCCAGGGCATCTGTCTTTTCCTTGTCCAGGGTATTGCGCTGGCCCACCTGCACGCCGATGACAACGGCGGCAATCAGCACCAGTACAGATAACAAGATCGCGGTCTTCCTCATGCTTCCTCCTCTGTGGGTCGGTCATGCATGCAAGCTCGGGTCTGCCTATGTTGTCTGATTCATCCAGCCGGCCAGCGTCTTCTCGTCAAAGCCCACCATCACCTTTTGCCCGTCCCGCAGGATGGGCGTGCGCAGGAAGTCCGGCCGCTCGCTTAAGTAGTCCAGCATCCGGCCAGCGTCGGGCGTGTAGGCGATGGGGTGAGATTTGACGGCCTCCTGCTCTCTATCCACCAGCGCCATGTGCCCGGCGGCGCGCGCAAAGAGCTCCAGCTCGCGCCGTCCCAGGCGGTGTTTTTTCAGATCCACCGTCTGATAGGGCAGGCGGCGCTCCTTGAGCCAGCGCTCCGCCTTTTGCACCTCGAAATTGCGCTTGTAGACATAGAGCTGTATCATGTCAGCTGCAGATCCTCTTCAAAGGGCAGGGGCTGGCGGTTCTGCCCATCCTGCCACAGGCGCTCCAGCCTGTAAAAGGCGCGATCTTCCGGATGGAAGATGTGCACGATGACGCTGCCATAGTCCATGACGATCCAGCGGCCCTCGGCCTGGCCTTCCAGGCGGCGGGGCTCGATGCCCTGGGCGGACAGCGCGCTGTCCACATGCTCCTTGAGCGCCTTGGTCTGCAGCACGGTGCTGCCATTGGCGATGACCATATAGTCGGTCAGCACGGTCAGATGCCGCACGCTAAGCACCAGTATCTCCTGCGCTTTCCTGTCGTAGAGTGTCTGGGCGATCGTGAGGGCCAGGTCCTTTTCCTGCATCAACTTACCTCCTGTATATTGTCTTGTGTTTGATTCTCCTGGGGATATAGGATGGCTCGCAGGTCTTCAATGGCCTGCGTGGTGAGTAGACCGGGGTTCTGATTATTTTGCCTCAGGTGGGCGCTGGTACCCTCCAGGCTCAGCAGGGCGGCCAGTCGCAGATCCACCCACATGGCGCTGCGGATGCGCTCCAGACCCGGATAGTCGCTGCGCTCCGGCTCCGCGGCGTCCGCCACGAAGACGCACAGCTCCAGCGGCGACATCTGGCTGCGGCCAGTGGTATGATAGCGGATGGCGTTGAGCACATCCTCATCATGCACCTGGTACTTGACCTGGGCCAGCACCGCGCCCACCTTGCCGTGCAGCAGGGCGTTGGCGCCAAGCACCTCCTTGTCCTCTGTCAGCTGATACTGCTTGGCCACCGCCTGCAGCTGGCTTAGCTTCATGCACTTGGCGCTGTCGTGCAATAGGGCGGCGACCGCCGCCTTCTGCATCGGCAGGTGATGGTGGTAGGCCAGCTCCACCGCCAGCTTCCTCACCCCCAGCGTATGGGCAAAGCGATGCGCCGTCATCTGGGGCCTGATCATCCGCTCATAGTCCGGCGCGTAGAGACCATTTTGCGCGATGTAGCGAGCCACCTGGGGCTTGATCATGTCCCCGGCGTCTGACAGCAGACTGATCTGTGTACGCACCAGGCTGGAGGACATATTGACCGGCGGCACCGACAGCAGCTGCAGCCGGGCCCCCTGGCCCGCCGCCACGCCGCAGAGCTCCTGCGCGTTGTAGCCCACCCTGGGGTAGACGATCAGCTCGCATAGCGCGAATATCTGCTTGACCTCGCGCCAGTGCAGGATGCCAGCCAACTTGTCCGCGCCGATGATGTAGTAGTGCCGGGCATCCGGATCGCTGCGCATAATGGCCCTCAGGGTGTCCACCGTGTTCTTGACACCCTTGAGCTGGCTTTCCTCTGCGATGCTGACATGCTCCGTCTGCCGCAGCGCCAGCGCCGCCATGGCCCGCAGATGCGTGACATCGACCGTGGGCTTGCGGTAGGGCGTGGTGCCTGAGGGCACAATGATGATCTCATCAACGATGGTCTTTTCCAGCACATCGCGTATGATGCGCTCATGCCCTAAGTGGATGGGGTCAAATGATCCGCTGAAGATGCCTCTGCGCCGCACTGCCTTGTCCTCTCTGATTGCTTCTGTGAGTATACCCGATAAAGCTGCCCATGAAAAGGCGGGAGAGGAGCCATAGCCCCGCCCCCGCCAGATACCTTAGCTGTCTTAGGCCGCTTCCGGGGCCGACAGGTACTTCCAGGTGCCCGCCGCCAGCGCGCCGCCGGCCAGGGGGCCCACGATGAAAACCCACAGCACTTGCAGTGCCTCGCCGCTGCCGCTGAGCGCCATCATCAGCGCCGGGCCAAAGATGCGCGCGGGGTTGACCGAAGTGCCGGTGAAGTAGATACCCAGAATGTGCACCAGCGTCAGCGTGAGGCCAATCACCAGACCAGCCTGCGCCTCGTACTTGGTGTTGCTGGTGACAAACAGGCTGGTCAGCACGAAGACAAAGGTGAGGATCACGTCCACGATCAGGGACTCCAAGGCACTCGCCTCAAACAGGCCATTGGTGCCAAGGCCCTTGCCGGTCCCGATCAGCGCCGCCAGGATGGCAACACCCGCCAGCGCACCCGCGAACTGGGCCACCAGATAGCCCACAAAGTCCTTGCCGCTCATGCGGCCTGACAGCAGCATGCCAAAGGAAACAGCAGGGTTGATGTGGCAGCCGCTCACCTGGCCGATGGCATAGGCCATGGCCACGATCACCAGGCCAAAGCTCAGCGCCGTCAGGATATAGGCGGCGTCAGCCGCCGAGGTGCAGCCGGTGACAGCGGCCGTGCCGCAGGCAAAGAGCACCAGCACCAGGGTGCCCAGGAACTCAGACAGATACTTGCGCATAGATACGTCCACTTGCTTTCTTAACCTTGAGGACAGGCTCATGCTATCATAGCCCGACCAAATCGACAACATGAATAAATGGTCTGAAATAGAACGAAAAAAGCGCCCGAAGGCGCTAAAGCACATCAGCAAACTCTTGGGAGGTTCGGAGGGCCGAAGCCCTCTGACCAATAATCCGCGTCGGC
>CAKTTM010000192.1 GCA_934615145.1 uncultured Clostridia bacterium
GGTCTGCAGCTTGTCAATGGCGGCCTGCCTGTCCCCCGCCTCCAGGTCATAGCGCGAGAGAAACCACAGCGTATCGATCTGGCCGGGCTTGAGCTCATGCGCCTTGTCAAAGTAGGGCTTGGCGGCCTGCTTGTCGTTCATCAGACGGTAATGATACTGGGCCATATTGTCCAGCACCACCGAGTCCTCATCGTCATAGTCCAGCGCCTCGGTGTTGAAGGCCAGCGCCTTGTCGGCCTCCCCCGCGTCCACATAGAGAAAGCCCAGCGTCTGGTAGGTCAGGCCGCAGGGCCGCTCGCGGTGCGAGGCTTCCAGCAGGGCGATGGCCTTGTCCTGGTTGCCCAGCTTCCAATCGGCCACCGCGTAGTTCATCAGCAGCTGGGAGCGGTCTTCCTTGCTCAGCTCAGGCGACTTCTGTATCTTGGCCAGCAGGTTCTTCACCCGCTGGTAGCTGTCCTGTGTGCCATCGCGCAGCAGCAGCACAGAGTAGGGCAACAGGAAGCTGGGCTTCATGATGCCCTGGGCCAGCAGGGCCTCATAGTCCTTCCTGGCGCCCTCAACATCGCCCTTTTGATGCTTGGTCAGCGCGGAGCGCACCTTGAAGTTGTCAAATAAACCCATCTCAGCGTCCTTTCGTCTTGCGCATCAGGCGCTCAGCCCGGTAGGACAAATCCTGATAGGCCCTGTCTTCCACCGCCTGTTTGCCATAGCGCTCCAAACAATATACCATGCCCTGACGCGCGATGGCAAGCGCGCGCTCAGGCTCGCGGAAGCGGTGCTCGTATAGTTTGGCCAGCGCGATATAGACCCTGGGGCCGCCGCGGCCATCGAGCTTGAGCGCCTCGTAGGCGCTTGCCGCCCCCTGGTGATCGCCCTGGCGGCGCATGAGCTCGGCCAGGCGCAGCTGGGCGAACTCGCGTACCTGCCGGTCTGAACAGGCGCGGTAGCACATGCCGGCGCGCTCGCGCTCCCCCCGCTTTTCATAGACGCGGCCCAGGCTGACCAGGTCGCGCTGGTCGCTGGCGCTCAGCGGCTCCTCATGCAGGTGTTTGAGCGCATAGAGCAGCCGCGCCAGGGACAGTATGTCCTGCGCGTTATGCTGCAAGATGTCCTCCAGCAGCGCCATGTCCTTTGTCTTCAGGTAGCGGAAATACCTTTCCGGCACCTGGGCGCCGGGCAGATCGTCTTCCCGTTGCTGGCCAAAGACTTCCCGCTCCAGCGTCTGCAGCGAGCAGCGCGGGATGCGCAGCTTGAAGACACGGCGCGCGATGTGCAGCAGGTCCAGGTGCCGGGTCAGCGGCTGCTCAGGCCGCAGGCGGTTCATGGTCAGCCGGCTCTCCAGCAGCGGCATGTCAAAGGAGGCGCCGTTGAATGTCACCAGCGCGCGGGCGGAGGCCAGCCGCGCCATCACGGGCTTTAATACGAAGACTTCCTCATCATAGTCGCGCATCAAATACTGGGTGACGACAAATTCATCCCCCTCAAAGGCGCCCAGCCCCACCAGGAAGGCCAGCGTGCCCGCCCCGCCCTGCAGGCCGGTGGTCTCGGTATCTAAAAAAAGAAGCTCCTGGGGTTCCAGATGCTCCTGTGCCTCAGCCCCTGTCAGCAGCCGCAGCGTGTCCGGGCTGATGGCGCTGAGGGGAAAATCCTGACAGGCAAAGCGCTGCTCCCTGACCAGGCAGTCCTGCGCGACCGGACGCTCCGGGCGCTTGATGGGCTGCGCGGCGCGCAGCTTGTCAATCAGCGATGCCACTGCCGCCGCCCAGCCCGCTAAACAGGCTGGTCTCCTCGTCCAGATCCACCCTGGGGCCCGCGGTGGGCTTGGGCGTGGGATAGATGGCCCACAGCGCCGACTCATAGCTCAGCCCCGGCGCCAGATAGGGCAGCGTGGCTGCGCGCAGCGCCTCCTGCTGCTGCTCGGGCCGGGCCGCCAGCAGCTGGCTTGGCAGCAGGGCGCTGTCGCTGGCCAGCTGCTCACGCACCAGGCCGGCCAGCAGATGATCGGTGGCGCCGCGCAGCACATACTCGGGCAATTGCTTGACCACGCCGATATAATGCTCCAGCGGGATATCCAGGCTGTGCACCGCCATGGCATGCGCCACCCCGATGTAGCGGATATGCCAGGGCTCATAGAGATAGCCTGTCACATCCGTCCACTCACGCTTATAGCGGATGATAAAACCAAAGCGGTGCGCGTTCTTGGCCACCCACTGGCCTTCCTCGGTGTCACCAAAGGCGCGGTTCAAATTGAGCTGTGAGGGGGCCTGCACATCCATGGCCAGGCCCAGCTGATGCTCGCTGGTGCCGGCTGGGGCCACAGTCTTCTGTGCCTGATCGCGGCTGCCCACCGCCTCTACCTTTTGATTAAAGAGTATCTGCTGTATGCCGTAGCTGCGGTAGCCAGAGGCCGCGTAGAGCGTGTGCCCGGCCTCTATGCGCGCCGCCTCAAACATGTCTTCCAGCGCCCTGGCGGCTTTCTCGCGCATCAGTATGTTCTTGACCAGGCTCTTCTTGCGGGTGGCCACACGCGGGGTGACCAGGTCGGCGGGCACATAGTCCTTGGTGATGCGCAGCTCGCGGTTGACCAGCCGCAAAATGCCGTCGTCATCCAGCCAGGAGCCATTGCTGGGCACCAGGCTTTGGGCGGCAGGCTCGGCGGTCACCTCCGGCATGGTGATCTCCGGCGGCTCCTCGCCAAGGGCGGGCTGCATGATCATCAGCAATCCGCACAAGAGCAGGGCATACAAGGCTTTGCGCACGCTATCTCCTTTCATACTGAACTCAATCGTAAACGCTTCGATGAGCTGGTCTTTTTGCGCCTGCACGTCGCCTCTCTCACTCAGCGTAGACGCCGCTACCCCACAATTCACAATGGTCGATACCTCTCCCTCGCGGGAGCTCGGTCAGGTATCTCCCTTGTTCATTGGGCTTTCATGCCGCCTTCATCCCGCACAGCGGGCGGCGGCATTGTGCCCCTCGCTCATTCGGCTTAGCGCAGCCATCAAAAAGCCTCGGCCCATCTGTGCGTTTACTCATTCGTTCAGTATCAGGGCTTGGGGGCGTAAAAGATCGAGACCTCGCTGTCGCCGCTCTCATCGGCTTCACCCAGGGCGACAGGCGGCGGCAAGGCATTGAGCTGGCGGCAGAGCGCCGCGTAGTCGCCGCCCGCCTGCTCATAGGCGCGGATGGCATCTGCCACCGACTGATCAAACTCTTCCAGGCTCAGGCGCTGCTGCATGATATAGGCGGCCACCTCCTTGCCCACATAGCGAAAGTGCCAGGGCTCGTAGATGATGCCGGTGATCTCCTGCTTTTCGGGCATGTAGCGCAGGATAAAGCCAAATCGGGCGCAGTTCTCCTCCATCCACCTGGCCTCCGCCGTCTCGCCAAAGGCTGGCGTCATGCCCTCCCGCTGCGTCCAGGCGTAGTTGAGCAGGTCAACGCCCAGGCCGGTCTGGTGGTCGGAGCTGCCCGGATAGGCCACCACGCCATCGTCGCGCTTATACTTGTCCACGCGGTTGTGGTACATGGAGTTCTGGGTCTGATAGCTGCGGTAGGCCGACTTGACATAGAGCTTGTGCCCCGCCTCTTCGGCGGCGGCAAACATGGCGGCCAGCTGCCCTGCAGCCTCCTTGCGCAGCTCAAAATCCCCCGCCACGCCGCGCAGGTTCAGCCGCACCAGGTCGTGGGGCACAAAATCAGCCGCCAGCGGCTTCTGGCGGCTGACAGCGGTCAGCAGGCCGTTCTTGTCCTCCACCACATTGGCTGCCAGCGGGAAGTCCCAGCTTGGCTCGGCGGCGTATGCGGGCAGCAGCATTGTCAGCAGCAGCAGGCAGATCAGTAATGTCTTTCGCATCAGGTGCCTTCCTTTGGGGTGATGTGCGCGCGCAGGGCCTGGCGCAGCTGGGCCACATAGCTTTCCAGCGGGATGTCCAAGGCAAAGAGCCTGGCGGCATGCTCTGTGCCCACATAGCGTATATGCCAGGGCTCATAGGCGTAGCCGGTGGTGGGGATCCAATCGGCCTGATAGCG
>CAKTTM010000193.1 GCA_934615145.1 uncultured Clostridia bacterium
TGCAACACCGGCCTTTCCTTGCGCTTGCAGCGCAGATGGGCAATTCCGCGTACACCTGCTCCTTTGGTATCACCTGGGGCTTGTCAGTATTGTCATGGTATTCATCTGAACCCATGCCCGAGCATATCCCGGATCTCCTCACCCTTTTCCTGACAATATACTCTATGACATAAGTATAGCAGGCAAGCATGCATTGTCAACCCTTCAACAAGCCGGATTATTCATAAAGGCAATCATTGTCACCCAGGCGTGATAGAATGGGGCAGATGATTGAAAGCGAGGGCAAGCGATGCAGCAGGGCTTTGGCCGCAGGGGCGGCTTTTTGACGGAGGAGGAGAAGGCGGACAGGCCGCAGATCAGCGCTGCCTTCCTGCGGCGCGTGTTTTCCTACCTGGCGCCTTACTGGCAGCAAATGCTGCTGGTGCTGCTGGCGATCCTGCTGGCCACGGTGCTGCGGCTGCTGCCCTCGATACTCACAGGGCGCATCATCGACGAGGGCTTGATCGGCCGGGATATGGGCGCGCTGGTCAGGCTGATATTGTTATCTGTCGGTGTGACGCTGGCGGCCAACCTGGTGGGCCTGCTGGAGAGCTACCTCAACACCTGGATATCCCAGCAGATCAGCTTTGACATGCGCAATCGCATGTTCCGCCACCTGCTGGGCATGTCGGAACGCTTCTTCACCACCAACCGGCAAGGCGACCTGATCACCCGGATGACCAGCGATATCGCCGCCGTGCAGCAGACCATCGCCGGCACCTTCACCAGCATCCTCTCCAACATCCTCACCCTGGTGGTGGCGGCGGTGGCCATGTTCGACAAGAACTGGATACTGGCCGCCGTGGGCCTGGTGATCGTGCCGCTGTTCGCGCTGCCCACCAGGCGGGCGGGCAGGACGCGCTGGTCGCTGACGCGCGAGGCCCAGCAGAGCCAGGACGAGATCAACGGCATACTCAACGAGACCCTGTCGGTCAGCGGGCAGCTGCTGGTCAAGCTCTTTGGCCGCGAGGCCTATGAGGCCGGGCGCTACGAGGCCGCCAACAAGCGGATGGTGGGGCTCAACATCCGCCAGAGCATGGCCGGGCGGTGGTTTCGCGTGGTCATCAGCACTTTCTCCAGCATCGGCCCCATGCTGATCTATCTCATCGGCGGCATCCTGATGATACGCCAGGGCGCGCAGCTGAGCGTGGGCGACATCACGGTGCTGGTCACGCTGCTGGGGCGCATGTATGGCCCGGTGAACAGCCTGCTCAACATGCAGGTGGACTGGATACGCTCCATGGCGCTGTTCGGGCGCATCTTTGAGTACTTTGACCTGCCCCAGGAGGTGACAAACGCGCCGGACGCCTTAAGCCCCCGTCACACCAGGGGCGAGATAAGCTATCAGGGCGTCAGCTTTGCCTACGAGCCGCAGCGCCAGATACTCAGCGACATCAGCTTTGAGGTGCCCCCCGGCCGCAGCTTGGCCATCGTGGGCCCCTCCGGCTCGGGCAAAAGCACCATCATCAGCCTGCTGCTGCGGCTATATGATGTGGGCAAGGGGCGGATCACGCTGGACGGCCACGACATCCGCCAGCTGGACCTGGGCTATCTGCGCCGCAGCATCGGCCTGGTCAGCCAGGACAGCTACCTGTTTAGCGATAGCATCCGCGCCAACCTGCTCTACGCCAAGCCCGACGCCAGCGAGGCCGAGCTGATCGCGGCCTGCAAGAAGGCCAACATACATGACCTGATCGCCAGCCTGCCCGACGGCTACGACACCCAGGTGGGCAACCGGGGCCTCAAGCTGTCAGGCGGCGAAAAGCAACGCCTGTCCATCGCCCGCGTGCTGCTCAAAGACCCCGCCGTGGTGGTCTTTGACGAGGCCACCAGCTCGCTTGACACCATCGCCGAGAGCCTGATACAGGACGCCGTGGCCCCCATGCTCAACAACCGCACCAGCATCATCATCGCCCACCGGCTGTCCACGGTGCTGGCCGCCGACCAGATCCTGGTGCTGCAGGCCGGGCGGATCGTGCAGCGCGGCACCCACCAACAGCTGCTGGCCCAGGGCGGGCTCTATACCCAGTTGTATGAGACGCAGTTCGGCGGGGGCGAGGCGGGGGAGTAAGGCATCAGCGCTTTGGCGCGCGGCAAGGCAGCAAAAGGAGGCGGGGAATGATCCCGCCTCCTTTTGAGTGGTCTATGTTTACTGGCTTACTTTAGTTCTATCGCGCTCTCCAGCTCGCTCTGCGCTTGGTCAAGCAGCTGCTGTGCGCTCAGGTCGGTGGACTCCAGGCCGGTCAGCAGGGGATTGAGGATCTCCACCGCGTAGCCGAATTCCTCAAGGGCCGGCGGGGTGACAGCGTAATCCATGGACTCCAGCACCGCGATCTTGTTGTTGGGCGGGGTGACCTTGAGGTACTGGGCCATCAGGGCCTCGTCCGAGACCACGGGCAGCTCCCACTGGCTGTCCAGGCGCAGTTTCACGATGTCCGGGTCGGAGCCCATGGCGTTCATGAAGCGCAGGGCGGCGGACAGCTTTTCCTCTGGGATATCGCGCGAGAGGCTGTTGACATTGGCAAAGAAGAAGGTGGCCTTCTGCTTGGCACCGGGCTCAACGGCGATGTCCCACTCAAAGCCCTGGGCGCGCTTGCTGATGTCGGCGAACATCCACAGCCCGCAGCGCAGCATGCCCAGCTTGCCCTCGATGAACAGATCCACATTTCCCCGGCCGGCCAGCTGCTCCTGGGAGGGCATGACCTTGTGCACGCGCACGCGGTCGACCATGTACTGCAAGGCCTCCACATTCTCCGGGCTGTTGAGGGTGAAGGTTTTGCCGTCGGGGCTTAAGATGCTGCCGCCGAAAGCCTTGACGGTCTTGTAAAACTCCCAGTACTGTATCTCCTGGAACATGCCAAAGGTATCCTCAATGCCCAGCGCCTGGATGGCCTGTGCCGCCTTGAGTTCGTCATCCACCGTCCAGTCCTTGGTGGGGTAGGCGACGCCGGCCTTGTCAAAGAGGGACTTGTTGTAGACCTCTACGGTGGTGGAGTAGCTCATCGGCAGGGCGTAGAGGGCGCCCTCCATGCTGCAGGCGTCCAGCACGCCCTGGCTGTAGGCGCTCTTGTCGATCTTGTACTGGTCAAACAGGCTGCCCACTTCCTTGACGGCGCCGCGCACCACGAAGGCCAGGAAGTTTTCCATGTTGAGCTCAAAGACATCGGGCGCGTTACGGGCGGCGATCTGTGTCGCCAGCTGGGTGAAGTGCTCGCCATAGCCTACGGCGCGGGCCTCGATCTTGACATCGGGGTTCTTTTCCTCGAAGATGGCGATCATTTGTTTGAGAGTGGCCTCCTGGCTTTCGCCGGCGGAGAAGTGGGCGTAGCTGATGGTGATGGGCTCAGCGGCCAGCGCCAGCGGCATCAGCCCCAGCAGCAGCACGAGGACCAGACAGGCAGACAGGATTTTCTTCACAGTGGTTTCCTCCATCATTAATGTATCTGCATGGCGGTACGCCCGCCAGACAAACCTTACTTGAGGCCGCCGATGGCGATGCCCCGGTCAACATATTTCTGGCTGAACAGGTAAACGATCAGGATCGGGATGATGGACAGCACGGCACCGGCCATCTGGATATGCTCGCTGCCGCCGTACATATTGCTCATGGTGCCCAACACCACCTGCAGGGTCTGCTTTTCAGGGCTCTGCAGCACCAGCATGGGCCAGAGATAGCTGTTCCACTGGCCCATGAAGGTCAGCAGGATGAGGGTGGCGACGGCGGGCTTATTCATGGGCAGGGCGATCTTGTAGTAGATCTTGTAAAGCGGGGCGCCGTCGATGACGGCGGACTCAATGTAGGCATCGCTGAGCCCCAACATGCTTTGCCTGAGCATGAAGACGCCAAAGGAGCTAAAGACGCTGGGCAGTATCAGGCCAGTGAATGTGTTGAGCAGCCCTAAGTACTTGAGGATGATGTAGTTGGGCACCATGGTGACGGTGCCGGGGATCATCATGGTGGCCAGGAAGAGGCTGAACAGTT
>CAKTTM010000194.1 GCA_934615145.1 uncultured Clostridia bacterium
TTGCGCGGCTGCGCCCCGGCGCGGAACTGGGCGCCGACGCCCATGTCGGCAATTTTGTCGAAATCAAGAACTCGGTGCTGGATGAGGGCGTCAAGGTCTACACCGAGGAAGAGGTGGACATGCCCGCCACGGAGGAATAGTCATACACTCACTCCACTGCCGCCGATAGCCTATCGGCGGCATTTTTCTATGCTCTTCATTTCCATATTTTACAAATCCCCAAACTGCGTCCTGGTTGCATTGTTTCCAGTTTTTTGCATTTTTATACTTGTCAGCCGCCCCAAACTGTGTTAGGATGCTTTCACGGAGGTAGAGCATGCAGAACAGTTACGAGACAAAGCTCTGGGGCGGGCGCTTCGAGCAGGCAACGGATGAGAGCATGGCGCGCTTTCACAACATCGCCGGGCGCACCGCCTGGCTGCTGGAGGCGGACATATTGGGCAGCATCGTGCACGCGCAGATGCTGGCCAAGTGCTCACTCATCACGCCTGAGCAGGCGCAGCAGATCGACCAGGGGCTGACCACGCTGCTGAAATCGGCCCAGGAGGGCAGCCTCAAGCCCGATGACAGCTACGAGGACGTGCACAGCTTTGTGGAGCTCAAGCTCACCGAGCTGATCGGCCCCGCCGGCAAGGTGCTGCACACCGCGCGCAGCCGCAATGACCAGGTCAACCTGGACATGAAGCTATACGCCAGGCAGAGCTGCCAGCAGCTGCTGGGCCTGCTGCAGGCGCTGCTGCGGGCGCTGGACGCCAAGGCCCAGGCGCACCCCATCCCGATGCCCGGCTACACCCACCTGCAGCGCGCGCAGCAGGTGACCGTCAAGCACTGGCTGATGGCCTATCACCAGATGTTCAGCCGGGATCTGCGGCGGGTGCAAAACGCGCTGGACGGCATGGATGAAAGCCCGTTGGGCGCGGGCGCCCTGGCCGGCACCACGCATGCCATCGACCGGGACTACACCGCCCAGGCCTTGGGCTTTGCCCGGCCCAACGAGAACTTTCTGGACGCGGTCTCCGACCGGGACTATCTGATAGAGGCCATGGCGGCGCTGGCGCTGATCATGATGCACCTGTCACGGCTGTCGGAGGAGCTTATCATCTTCTCCTCTGTCGAGTTTGACTTTGTCAAGCTGTCCGACCGCTACACCACCGGCAGCAGCATCATGCCGCAGAAAAAGAACCCGGACTCTGTGGAGCTGATCCGCGGCAAGACCGGGCGCGTCTACGGCCACCTGATGGGCCTGCTGACGGTGATGAAGGGCCTGCCCCTGGCCTACAACAAGGACATGCAGGAGGACAAGCAGAGCTTCTACGACGCGATGAGCACCACGCAGGACTGCCTGCACATCATGGCCGGCGTAGTTGAAAGCATCACCATGCAGGAGGAGCGATTGCGATGCAGCCTGCAAGGCGGCTTCATGAACGCCACCGAGGTGGCCGACTACCTGGTCAGACAGGGCCTGCCCTTCCGCGACGCGCATGGCGTGGTAGGCCAACTGGTGCTCTACGCAGAGGGCCAGGGCAAGGAGCTGGAGGCGCTGAGCCTGAAAGAGTTTCAACAGTTTTCCCCGCTGTTTGATGACAGCGTCTATGACAACATCGCCTATGACAAGAGCCTGAACCTGGGCATCAAACACAACATGCTGTAAAGGAGTAAACCCATGAAATCTATGAAAAGATTGGTCATCCTGGGCCTCGCGCTGATGCTGGCGCTGTCGCTGACTTCCATCTCTGCCGAAGCTGACAAGCCGCTGGCCGGCAAGAAGCTGACCATCGCGTTGAGCCCCGACTTCATGTTCTTTGAGACCATCTCCACCACCGACGAGACCGGCTACGAGGGCCTGGACATCGACATCATCAAGGAGCTGTCCAAGCAGCTGGGCTTTGAGTTTGAGATCACGCCCATGGCCTTCTCCTCCCTGGTGGGCGCGCTGCAGACGGGCAATGTGGACTTTGTCATCTCCGGCATGAGCTTTACCGAGGAGCGCGCCAAGGTGGTGGACTTCTCCATGCCCTATGCCTCCAGCAAGGTGGGCTGCGTGACGCCGGTCAACTCCGACATCAAGGCACAGGCCGACCTGGTGGGCAAGACCATCGCCTGCTCGCAGGGCACCAACTATGAGAATGTCATCAAGGGCATCGAGGGCAGCCAGCTTAAAACCTATCAGGGCCAGTCGGCCGTGGGCCTGGCGGTGGCGCAGGGCAGCGACGGCGTGCAGGCCGGCATCACCAGCAGCAATGGGGCGAAAAAGCTGGTGGCCACCGTGCTTGGCACTAACGGCGAAGCGCTGCTGACCTACTTTACCTTGAACGAGGGCCAGGCCGATCAGTATTCCATGGCCTTCCCCAAAGGCAGTGAGCTGGTAGAACTGTTCAACGGCGTGATCCAGAACATGATCGACTCAGGCGATATGCAGGAGCTGATCACCAAGTGGCTCTATTGACCTTCAGGATCTCTCCGCGCCTCTGGCGCGGCCCAGCACGACCCATAAGGCGGACACTGCATGCAGTTTGACTTTTCCATTCTGATCCCCTATCTGCCCCAGTTTGGCAGCGCGCTGCTGGTCACCCTCCAGGTGACGGTCAGCGCGCTGCTGCTGGGGATACTCTTTGCCATTCCCCTGTCACTGCTCAAGATTTTGCCCATCAAGCCGCTCAACTGGCTGGCGGCCTTGTACACCTCCATCTTCCGCGGCGTGCCGCTGATGGTGCAGGTGTTCATGATGTACTTTGGCATCCCACTGGTGACCGGCCTGCGCTTCAACGCCTTTCAGGCCGGCACGCTGATATTCGCTATGAACTCCGCCGCCTACCTGTCCGAGTCGCTGCGCGGCGGCATCCGCGCCATTGACCGGGGGCAGTATGAGGCGGCCATGGCGCTGGGCGTGCGCTATCCGGGCATGATGAAGGACATCATCTTCCCCCAGGCCATCAAGTCGGTCATGCCCAGCATCGTCAATGAGTTCATCAGCCTGCTGAAGAACACCACGCTGATCGCCTCCATCGGCCTGGTGGACATATTGCGCGTGGGCCAGTCGGTGCAGACGGCCACCTACCGCGCCTTTGAGCCCTTCTTCTTCATCTCGGTGTTCTATTACGCGCTGGTGATGATATTGAGCGGCCTGGGCAAGCTGTTGGAAAGGCAGGTGACCAAGAGTGATCGACATTAAGGGCCTCTACAAGCGCTTTGGCAGCCTGCAGGTGCTGCGCGGCATCGACCTGCAGGTGCAAGACGGCGAGGTCGTCTGCATCATCGGCCCCTCGGGCTCTGGCAAGTCCACGCTGCTGCGCTCGATCAACCTATTAGAGCGGCCCACCTTTGGCGAGATATGGATAGATGGCAAGCTGATCACGCCGCCGGATCCCTACCTGCACTTTGAGGTGATCCGCGCCTCGCGCACCTATGCCGCCATGGCCAAGGGCCGGGTGCTGACCCCCGGCGAGCCCGAGGATCTGGCCCTGATCTGGGACATCAAGAAGCGCGATCTGCTAAACGAGAAGCGGGAGGGCAGCACCTACCGCCAGATGATGCGGCAGATCGAGCGCGAGAATCACATGGACGCCTTCGCAACCCGCCAGCGCATCGGCATGGTCTTTCAGCACTTTAACCTCTTCCCGCACATGACGGTGATGGACAACATGCTTTACGCGCCGCTGCGCGTGCTCAAGTGGCCGCGCGACAAGGCGGAGCAAAAGGCGCTGCAGCTGCTAAAAAGCGTGGGCCTGCTGGACAAGAAGGACGCCTACCCGGCCACGCTGTCGGGCGGACAGAAGCAGCGCGTCGCGATTGCCAGGGCCTTGTGCATGGAGCCGGAGTTCCTGCTCTTTGACGAGCCGACCTCGGCGCTGGACCCCGAGATGGTCAAGGAGGTGCTGGAGGTCATCAAGTCGCTGGTGGTCAGCGGCATCAGCATGGTGCTGGTCACCCACGAGATGGGCTTTGCCCGCGAGGTGGCCGACCGCATCTGCTTTCTGGACGAGGGCGTGCTGATGG
>CAKTTM010000195.1 GCA_934615145.1 uncultured Clostridia bacterium
CTCGTACCACTCAACAACCAGGCAGCATGACATGGTTACCGGAGTCCCAAGTTGCGAACATGATTTGACAGTACCCGATCGCGGCTTCTTATCAAACGAGGGTATTGTCTACTGCTGCACTTCCTCGATCAGCTCCAGCACCCGTTGCGTACCGTCCGCCGCGGGTGCTTTTTCAAGCGCTTCGCGCAGCTGTGGCGCCTGGGCCAGCAGGTCCAGCAGGGCGGCTGTCAGGCTGCCCTGGTTCATGTCCTCCTGGGGCAGCAGCTTGGCCAGGCCGCGGGCGGCGTAGCTCTGGGCGTTCAAGATTTGATCGCCCCGGCTGGCGCTTCGCGGCAGGGGGATGAGCAGCATGGGTTTCTTCAGCGCCTGGAACTCGCACAGCGCGTTGGCGCCGGCGCGGCTTAAGACCAGGTCGGCGCAGGCCAGGGCGTCGGGCAGGGTGTCGCTCAAGAATTCCACTTGATAATAGCCAAGCTTTCCCTTCAGGGTCTCATCGATATTGCCCTTTCCGCAGAGATGGAAGACATCCATCTTGGGCAGGATATCATCCAGCACCTCGCGCAGGCCGGCGTTGACGCTTTGCGCGCCTTGGGAGCCGCCCATCATCAGCAGCACTGGCTTATCGCCAGTGAAGCCCGCCATCTGCAGGCCCCTTTGCCTGTCGCCCGCAAACAGCTGGGGCCGCAGCGGGGTGCCTGTCAGCATGCCCTTGGGGGCCAGCGCCTTGGCGCACTCCGGGAAGGTGCAGGCCACTTTCTTGGCCATCTTGGCGCTGATGCGGTTGGCAAGGCCCGGTGTCAGGTCGCTCTCGTGGCAGAGCACGGGCACCCGATTGCGCCAGGCGCCATAGACCACCGGCACGCCCACAAAGCCGCCCTTGCTAAAGCAGACCGCTGGCTTGAGCGCCTTGATGATGCGCTTGGCCTCGATAGCGCCTGCCAGAACCCTAAAGGGGTCGGTGAAGTTTTGCCAGTCAAAGTAGCGGCGCAGCTTGCCCGACTTGATGACATGGTAGGTCAGCGGTTGATCTGCCATCAGCTGGCGCTCGATGCCCTGGGCGGTGCCGATATAGTGCAGCTCGTAGCCCTGCTCAATGAGCTTAGGGATCAGCGCCAGGTGGGGCGTCACATGCCCGGCGGTGCCGCCGCCGGTCAAGACAATGCGCTTCATCAGGCTGCCTCCCTTGCCATCTTTTCATGCCGCTGGCGGCGCTTTTGCCCTGAGGCGCTGACCAGCTGCCCCAGCGCAAACAGCAGGAAAGCCGCCCCCAGCATCACCGTGCACAGCGCGTTGACGGCAGGCGTCACCCCCACCTTGACCGAGCTGTAGACCTTCAGCGGCAGCGTGGTGGTCTGCGCGCCATTGACAAAGAAGCTGATGACAAAGTCATCCATCGACATCGCAAAGGCCAGCAGCGAGCCCGAGATAACGCCCGGCGTGATCAGCGGCAGCGTGACAGTGAGGAAGGCGCGGCCGGGGCTAGCGCCCAGATCGCGCGCGGCCTCATGAAGTGCTGGGTCCAGCGTGGACAGGCGCGACTTGACGGTGATGAAGATATAGGGCACGCAAAAGCTGATGTGGCTCAGCACCAGCGTCAGCTCGCCAAAGGGCAGGCCCAGCGCCGTGAACAGCGCCAGCAGCGCGATGCCCAGGATGATCTCCGGTATCATGATGGGCAGCATGGTAATCTGCTCAAAGAGGCTGAGCGTGGCGCCTCCCGCGCGGCCCAGCAGGCTTTTGCGCGCCTGGCGGCGCAGCAGGCCGACGGCGCCCAGTGTGCCCAGCAGCGCCGAGGCGCTCACGCTCATCAGCGCGATGCGCAGCGAGGTCAGCAGCGCGTCGCGGTAGCCCTTGGCGGGGGAGAAGAGCCCCTCGTACCACTGCAATGAAAAGCCCTCAAAGGTGATGGCGGCGTTGCGCGAGCTGTTGCCATTGAAGGAATAGAGCACCACCACCAGGATGGGCAGATACATCAGGATCAGCACCAGCGCCATATAGATCGGCGCCCAGGCAGAACGCTTTTTCATCCGCTCACCCCCTAAAAGACCATCTGCTCGGCCTTGCCGCCCGCCCTGCGATAGAGCAGGATGACAAGGCCGGTGAGCAGCAGCAGCACCACGCTGAGCGCGGCGGCAAAGGGCAGATCGCGGCTCTTTAGCAGCTCATTGTGCACCAGGTTGCCCCAGAGCATGGTGTTGGAGCCGCCAAGGATATCACTCAAGAAGAACAGCCCAATCGACGGGATAAATGTCAGCACCAGGCCGGCCATGATGCCGGGCAAGGTCATGGGCACCGTGACGGTGAAGAAGGCTTTCAGCGGGCTGGCGCCCAGATCGCGCGAGGCCTCGACCATGGTCCAGTCCATGCGCTCGACGCTGGAGAAGACCGGCAGCACCATGAAGGGGATCATGGCGTAGACCATGCCCACCTGGACGGCGAAATCGGTATAGAGCAGCTTGAGCGGGCGGCTGATCCAGCCCAGCGCCATCAGGCCCTGATTGATGGGGCCGCCGGCGGAGAAGAGTATCTTCCAGCCATAGATGCGGATCAGTGCGTTGGTCCAGAAGGGCACGATGACCAGCAGCATCAGCCAGGTGCGCGCCCTGGGGCTGCTGCGGGCCATGTGGTAGGCAAAGGGATAGCCGATCAGCAGGCAGAACAGCGCGGTGGTGAAGGCCAGCCGCAGGCTGAGCAGCAGGCTTTTGATATACAGGGGGCTGACGACCCGCGCGTAGTTGTCCAGCGTGGCTGGTGGCTGCGCGCTAAAGCCCTCGCCGCGGCTTAGAAAGCTCAGCGCGATGACATAGAGCAGCGCCAGGCCCACAAACAACAGGGCCCACAAGCCCATGGGCAGTGCCAGCAGGCCGGTGTTCTCGCTTTTGAGGTCGCCTTGTCTCTTGCTGCTCATCTTATTGTGTTCCGCCTCCGATGGGCACCAGGGCCGCGCTCTCGGGCTTCCACCAGACCTGCAGCTCCTGCCCGATGGGGAAGACCTCCTCATCCTCGGTGGTCTGGCGCGATATCATCTGCTGGCCTGTGACCAGCTCAAAGTGCGTCATGCGCTCGCCGCCGGCATAGCGGCTCTCGACTAATTTGGCCGGCACGCTGGCCACCCCCTGCGGCGGGCGCAGGCCATGGTGCAGGCGCTCAGAGCGCACGCAGAGGCAGAGCTTTTCGCCCGGCGCGACCCAGTCAGGGCTCAGGCAGGGCAGGGTCAGGCCGCCGATGTCCAGCAGCACCTCATCTGCCTTGCCCACCGCGCTCACCTGGCCGCAGAGTAGGTTGCTTTCACCGATGAAGGTGGCGGCAAACTGGCTGCGCGGGCGCTCATAGAGGCCCTCTGGGGTATCCAGCTGCACAAAGCGGCCCTCGCGCATCAGGGCGATGCGGTCGGACATGTTCATGGCCTCTTCCTGGTCATGGGTGATATAGATGAAGGTGATGCCCAGCTGCTGCTGCATCTTCTTGAGCTCTGACTGCATCTGGCGTCGCAGCTTGAGGTCCAGCGCGCCCAGCGGCTCGTCCAGCAGCAGCAGCTTGGGCTTCAAGACCGCGGCCCTGGCAATGGCCACCCGCTGGCGCTGGCCGCCGGACAGCTGGCTGGGCAGGCGCTTGCCATAGCCTTCCAGCTGCACGAGGTTCAGCATCTCCTGCACGCGCGTGGCGATCTCCTGCTTATCCACCCGGCGCATGCTCAGCCCATAGGCGATGTTCTTTTCCACCGTCATGTGGGGGAAGAGCGCGTAGTTTTGAAAGACGGTGTTGACTTCGCGCTTTTCCGGCGGCAGGTGCGTGATCTCCTGCCCTTCCAGATAGACTTCACCGGAGGTGGGATTCTCCAGCCCCGCGATGATGCGCAGCGTGGTGGTCTTGCCGCAGCCCGAAGGGCCCAGCAGCGTTAAGAACTCGCCCCGGTATACATC
>CAKTTM010000196.1 GCA_934615145.1 uncultured Clostridia bacterium
AGCCGTCGTGCGCCACATCGGCCAGGCGGTTGGCCTCGGCTTTGCTGAGCTTGCAGTCGACTGCAATGCAGCCGATGGTGGTGTTGGAGCCGGGCGCCGGAATCCTGATCTGTTGGGGTGCGGGCGCCATGCCGTAGAGCAGGCCAGCCGCCTGCACGGGCGTGCCGTCAGGCATCAGGGCGCAGGCTAGGCATTCATTACTGTCAGGGGCATAGACATCCCCCATGGCATTGACGGCGACAATGGCGCCCACTGTCACGCCTTCTGCCAGCGTAATGGAGGCGGAGCCCACGCCGCCAGGCTGCGGCAGGCCAGAGGCGATCAGCTTGCCCACCGTGGCGCCGCATCCGGCGCCAAAGCGCCCCTGGGCCACGCCCTTGGCGGCGGCCGTCGCGGCGGCTCTGCCCATCGCGGCGTCAGGATAGGTGCCGCCCTCCCCCACGCTCAGGTCGTAAAGCACTGCGGCAGGCACGATGGGAATGCGTGCGCTGCCCATATCGATGCCGATGCCGCTTTGCGCCAGGAAGCGCATCACGCCGTCGGCCGCGGCCAGGCCAAAGGCGCTGCCGCCGGTAAGTACCACGGCATGCACCTGATCGACCAGGTTACCGGGCTTGAGCACATCGGTCTCCCGCGTGCCGGGGGCAGCGCCCCGCACCGATACACCGCCTGTGGCGCCCTCCTTGGGCCCCAGCACCACGGTGACGCCTGTGCGCGCCTTTTCGTTCTGCGCCTGTCCTACGCGGATGCCGTGGACGGCCGTGATATCGCCAGCATAAATCTGTGCCATATATACCTCCCTATTTGCGGGATATCCAGTCGATCAGATCGCTGATGACCTCTTGCCTGTTGATTTCGTTGAACATCTCGTGCCGCCCGTCGGGATAGACTTTCTCTGTGATGTCGTGCAGGCCCGCCGCGCGGTACTGCTCCACCAATGTCTTGATGCCGGCCATCTGGGGGCCCCCGATGGGATCACGGCTGCCGGAGATCAGCAGCACGGGCAGCTGCTTGGGCAGCGCGTGCAGCCTCTCCGTCTGTGTCAGCAGATGCAGGCCGCGGAACAGATCGCGGTAGCCACCGCCTGTGAAGACGAAGCCGCAGTAGGGGTCAGCAACGTACTGATCCACTACCTGCTCATCCCGGCTGAGCCAGTCAAACTCTGTCCGCGAGGGCTTGAAGCCGCGGTTGTTGCCCGAGAAGGCGATACGGTCTATCAGCTTGGAGGGCCTCTTCTGCCCGCCAAAGTAGCAGACCATTTCCGTCAGCAGCCCGCCCACCAGGCACATGCCCGCCGGTGTATAGCCACTGCCGGAGAGCACCAGGCCATCGAGCCTGTCGTGACCAAACTGTATGGCATATTCCCTGGCCACAAAGCTGCCCATGCTGTGGCCCAGCAGTATCTGCTTGGCCTGCGGCCAGCGCTGGCACAGGATGGTGTGGATGGTGTCCACATCATAGACCAGCTTTTGCCAGCCATTGGTGTCGCCCAGATAGCCCAGCTGCTCCACTGGCGTCTCGGGCCCGTGGCCCAGCTGATCATAGCCTGCCACCGCGAAGCCCTGGGCTCGCAGTGCCTCAGCCAGCGGATAATAGCGCGCGTAATGCTCCGCCATGCCGTGCACGATGTGGATGACCGCGCGGGGCTCGCCCTCAGGCTCATGGAGTATCAGCTGACGGATCTGTCGGTTGGCGGCGGCATAGTGAATGCTGTTCATGTCGTCCCTGTCCTGCTCATACTTGATAGAGGCCCAGCTTTTTGTAGACCTTGCGCAGGGTGCGCCCCGCCAGCAGGGATGCCCGCTCGGCGTTGGTCTTGAGGATGCCGGCCAGATAATCCTTGTCAGCCATCAGCCGGGTATGCTCCTGCTGGATGGGCTTCAAGGTCTCCACCACGGCCTCAGCGGTGCGCTCTTTGAGCTGGCCATAGCCGCTGCCCTGAAGCTCGTTGACCAGTTGTTCGATGCCCTGGCCTGTGCAGGCGGACAGAATGCTCAGCAGGTTGCTGACGCCGGGCTTGTTCTCGGGGTCATAGCGTATCTCGCCGTCGGAATCGGTGACGGCGCGCTTGAACTTACGCCTGACGCTGTCAGCATCGTCCAGCAGGGTGATCAGGCTGTTTTCATCCTCGTCAGACTTGCTCATTTTCTTCAAGGGATCGCTCAGGCTCATCACCTTGGCCGTGGTCTTGGGAATATAGGCTTCGGGCACCTTGAACAAGCCCGGATGAATGGCATTGAGGCGAAGGGCAATGTCGCGCGTGATCTCTATATGCTGCTTCTGATCAGCACCCACTGGCACCAAATCAGCCTGATAGAGCAATATGTCGGCTGCCATCAGCGCGGGATAGGTAAAGAGCCCTGCATTGATATTATCCTTATGCTGTGCTGACTTATCTTTGAACTGTGTCATGCGGCTAAGCTCGCCCATATAGGTGAAACAGTTGAGTATCCAGGCCAGCTCAGCATGCGCGGGCACATGGCTCTGGCAATAGATGATGTTCTTGACAGGATCCAGCCCGCAGGCGATATAAAGCGCCGTCAGCTCCAAGGTCTGGCGCCGCAGCTCAGCAGGCACCTGGCGCACTGTCAGGGCATGCAGATCCACCACGCAAAAGAGACAGTCGTAATCCTTCTCAAGCAAGGTGAAATTGCGGATGGCACCCACATAGTTGCCAAGCGTGATGCGCCCGGAGGGCTGAATACCAGAGAAGATGATGGGTTTCTTGCTTGTCTGTTCGCTCATATTATTGTCCTTCAGTGTCATAGGCCCATATCGCGCTTGACCTGCGCAAAGCAATCGACGGCCAGGTCCAGGTCCTTGCGGTCATGCGCAGCACTCACCTGGGTGCGGATGCGGGCCTTGTCCTTGGGCACCACAGGGTAGCTGAATGCCACCACATAGACGCCCTTGTCCAGCATCCTGGCGGCAAACTCTGCCGCCACATGCGCGTCATAGAGCATCACCGGCACGATGGGGTGCTCGCCTGGCAGCACATCAAAGCCAAGGGTGGACAACCGCTGGCGGAAATAGCTGGTATTGCCGCGCAGCTTTTCCAGGATGGCCGGACTTTGCTCCAGCAGATCAAGGGTTTTGAGCGTGGCGGCGCAGATGGCCGGTGCCAGCGTATTGCTGAAGAGATATGGCCGGGAGCGCTGGCGCAGCAGATCCACCACCGCCTTGGAGGCAGCCGTATAGCCGCCCGAAGCACCGCCCATGGCCTTGCCAAAGGTGCCCGTCAGGATATCAATCCTGTCCATCACGCCGCAATACTCCGGCGTGCCGCGGCCATTTTCACCCATGAAGCCCACCGCGTGGCTGTCGTCCACCATCACCAGGGCGTCGTATTTGTCGGCCAGATCGCATATCTCAGCCAGCTTTGCGATATAGCCATCCATGGAGAAGACACCGTCAGTGGCGACCAGGCGGATACGAGCGTCCTGGGCTGCCTGCAGCTGGCGCTCCAGATCCGCCATGTCACTGTTGCGGTAGCGCAGCCGCTGCGCCTTGCACAGGCGGATGCCGTCGATGATGGAGGCATGGTTGAGCTCGTCGGAGATCACCGCGTCCTGGTCTGTCAGCAGGGTCTCAAACAGGCCGCCATTGGCGTCATAGCAGGAAGAATAGAGGATGACATCCTCCATCCCCAGAAAGGCGGCCAGCCGCTGCTCCAGCTCCTTGTGGATCTCCTGGGTGCCGCAGATAAAGCGCACGCTGGACAGCCCGAAACCCCAGCGGTCATAGCTGTCCTTGGCAGCCTGTATCAGCTGCGCGTTGTCCGACAGGCCAAGGTAGTTATTGGCGCACATGTTCAGCACGCGGCTGACCGCCTGCGTATCGATCACTGCGCGCTGCGGCGTGGTGATGACGCGCTCCTCCTTGAGGG
>CAKTTM010000197.1 GCA_934615145.1 uncultured Clostridia bacterium
GCCAGCTGTCGGCGTTCTCGCGCGCGGGGGCGATGGCGGCACATACTTGTAAAAGCGCCGCGGGGAAGCGCTCGGGCGCCACGGCATACTCCACCACGCAGGCGGAGAGCCCCAGGCTCATCATCCGCACAGCTATAGGCTCCGCCTCACGGAAGCTGCGGAAGCCGTAGCCGCCGCCGGGCAGTATCAGCACCAGGGGGCGACGGCGGCCCTCCTCTACCTCGGGCGAATTATCCAGCAGGTAGGGCCGCAGCAGCACATCGGGCGCGACGCCGTTTAAGGACAGGGTGATTTCTTGCGTGTTCATGTTCTCTCCTTAGAATTGATCGGGGTTGAGGCCCTGCAGGGCCTGGGGCAGGAAGAGGCCATCCTGCCTGACCAGCTCATCATCAAACCACATCTCGCCCCCGCCATAGTCCTTGCGCTGTATGCAGACCATGTCCCAGTGCACGGCGGAGTTGTTGCCATTGGGGCAGTCGTCATAGCTGTTGCCGGGGGTAAAGTGGAAGGAGCCGGCGATCTTCTCATCAAACAGCGTGTCCTTCATGGGCTCCAGGATATAGGGGTTGACGCCGATGGCAAACTCGCCGATGCCGCGCGCGCCCTCATCTGTATCCAGCACCTTGTTCAGCAGCTCGGTCTGGCTGCTGGTGGCTTCCACGATGCGGCCCTGCTTAAAGACCAGGCGGACATTCTCATGCGTGATGCCCTGATAGAGCGTGGGGGTGTTGTACTGCAGCACGCCCTCGATGCTGTCCTTCAGCGGCGCGGTGAAGACCTCGCCGTCTGGGATGTTGAGCCTGCCATCGCACTTGATGACGGGCTGGCCCTTGATGGAGAATTGCAGGTCGGTGCCGGGGCCCTTGATATGCACCTTATCAGTACGCTTCATGCGCTCCACCAGCGGGTCCATGGCCAAGGACATCTTGGAGTAGTCCAGCGTGCAGACCTTAAAGTAATAATCCTCAAAGGCTTCCGTGCTCATGCCGGCCAGCTGCGCCATGGAGGGGCTGGGGTAGCGCAGCACCACCCACTTGGTCTTGGGAACGCGGATATTGGTGTGCACTGGCTGGCCATAGCGCAGGCTGTAGAGCCTTTTCTGGGCGCCTGGCACATCGGCCAGCTCAAAGGCATTGTCGCCGCCGCGCACGCCGATATAGGCCTGGCAGCCCGCCATGCGCTGAGCATCGATGGATGCGATCCAGTCAAGCCCCTGTTCGCTGTAGCCCATCTGCAGGGCGCGATCCACCTGGTGGTCGTGCAGCTTGACGGTGGGGATGCCGCCGGCCTTATAGGCCTCGGCCACGATGAGGCTGACCAGCTCGCGGTTGATGCCAAAGTCCTCGATCAGCAGCCTTTCCCCCGGCTGCAGCCTTGTGGCGTAGCCGACCAGTATCTGGGCCAGTTTTTCCAGTCTTGGGTCCTTCATGCTTTTGTCTCCTTCATGCGCTTTCGCGGACCGCCGCCAAAGCGGCGGGCAATGGGTTGCTCGATCAAAAAAGTGATGGCGGCCGATATCGCCAGCGCCGCCAGAAAACAGAGCCAGACATACTGGCGCTGCCAGATGATATCGCCATCCTGATTGGGGGTGGCGGAGGCCGACCAGGGGATGCCCAGGCGGCGCAGCTGCACCGCCAGCACCTGATGCCACATGTAAAACTGGAAGCTGACCTGAGAAAAAAAGCGCGTCAGCGGGTTGCCCAGCAGCAGGCGGATGCCGCCCAGCCCCAGGCTGAGCCCCAGCATCGCCAGCGCCGTCATCAGCGCCTGGGGGAACCTGCGGCTCATCTGCCCCAGGCGGATGGCCTGCACGCCGTTCTCCCCCGCCTGGCCGCGCACCAGGGAAGCCAGCACGATCAGCGCCGCCAGCGCGCAGACGCTCATCAGCACGCGCGTCCAGGCGTCCTCCTTCATGCGCTTGCGCAGGCTCACATAGATGCTGGCCGCCACAAAGCCGATGGCATAGACATCCAGGAAGGCGGGCAGCTGATTGAACAGCATGTCCAGCCCCTGCTGATTGGCCGCCCAAGCGCGGAAGGCCAGCGAAAAGGCCATCATGCCCCCCGCCGTCAGCAGCGGCATGCGGCGCATGGCCCTGGCCAGCAGCGGGAAGATCAGGTAAAACTGCACCTCCACCGCCAGCGTCCACAGCGCGCCATTGATGGGCGAGCCGTAGTAGCTGAGCTTGAACCAGGTATGCGTAAAGCTGGCATGCGCCAGCAGATCCACCGCCATGTCGCCGGCGCTACGGTAGAGCCTCTGAGGCAGCACCACCAGCAGCAGCAATACGATGAGGTTGAGTATATAGGTCGGGTAGATGCGCAGGACGCGCTTCTTATAAAAGGGCAGCACGGCGGGCGCCGGCCTGCCCGCCTCCCTGGCCCAGGCGTGGGGCAGATAGCACAGGAAGCCCGACAGCAGCAGCATGCCATCCACCCACATATAGCCGCTGCGCAGCAGCGGATCCAGGCTGATGTACTGGCCAAAGAGCACAAAGCTGGGCGTCAGCCAGCTTTGCTGCCAGATATGAAAGGCCGCCACAAAGAAGACCATCAGCGCGCGGGCGCCGTTGAGGGCTGGTATCTCGCCGCCGTCGTGCAGGGCCGTCCGATCCTTATAGCGGGCGATCAGCTGCTGCATATCAGGGCTGTACCTTGTTCATCTTATACAGCGTCCGCGGCTTGTCACGCCGCAGGTTGAGTTGATTGTCAGACAGCGCCAGTATATTGTAGGTATCGGTCAGCTCATCCCTGCGGTCGCCGACGCTTAATAGATAGGGCCGGGCGGTGAACAGATAATCCCGCCCGTCGATGGTGCAGGTGCCGTCGTCGCGGAATGTCATCTCAAAGCCCTTGTCGGTGCGCCAGGTGCCGATGATGCGGTAGGCCAGGCGGTCGAGCTTGCTGCGGGTGACATCCCGGTAGTTGGGGATGCGCCGATAATAGGGCAGCGCGCCGTAGGGGTCACCGGCGTTATAGAGCTCGTTGGCGTAGTCGTAGACCGCCTTTTCGTACATGGCCTGTATGTTCTTGTACTTGTCGTTGGGGTTCTCGCGGTCCAGGGGCTCCAGCGCCTCGATGGCGGTCTTGTAGTCCTTTTTGCGGATGGCCTGGGTGGCGGTGTCAAAGGCACCGGCGTAGTAGGCGTCATAGCTCTTGTCCGCCTGCTCGGCCGCGTCCTGATAGCCCGCGATCAGGCGGAACTGCTCGGCCGCCTGGCGGTGTTCGCCCTGCTGCTGCAGCTGGGTGGCCAGTGCGTAGGCGCTGCCCTGCAGTAGCTCCGTGGCGTCCTGATAGCCCTCGATGGCCTTCAGCAGCGGCGGCGCGCCCGCGATGTCGCCGGCCGATATCTTGGCCTGCGCCTGCGCGTAGGTGGCGGCCTGGTAGCCCGCCAGGGCGCCCTCATGGTCGCCCGCCTGCTCAAAGGCGGCGGCGGCCTCCTGCAGCTTGCCCTCGGCCATCAGCCGCTGGCCCTGCAGGTACTGGGCCTCCTTGAGCCGCTGGGCGGCGGACTGATAGTCCGGCATCCCGGCCAGCGCCTCGATGGCCTGGGGGTAGCGCCCCTGCTCGATGTCCAGCACCGCGCGGTTATACTGCGCGCGCCTGAGCTCCTCCCGGCTGCCCTGATAATCATCCAGCAGCGTGAAGAGCATGATCGCGCGGTCAAAATCCTTATCATTGGCGGCCTGCAGCGCCATCTGGAAGCGCAGCTGCTGCACCATGGCCGGGGCGTCCGAATAGTCCGAGGCCTTGAGGTACATGGCCACCGCGCCCTGCAGGTCCTCTGCCTGCTGCAATTTTTGCGCCTGCAAATAGGCCGCTTCCTTCAAGGCACCCGCGGCCTCGGGCAGGCTGCCCGCCTGCTCCAGCAGCTCGATGGCGCCTGG
>CAKTTM010000198.1 GCA_934615145.1 uncultured Clostridia bacterium
ATCCCGAGATGAGCGGTAAGGCCATCACCATGGCCGTGCTGGTGGAGACCTACGCGGTCTTCGCGCTGCTGGCCTCCATCCTGATGGTCATGGCCATCAAGGTCTGAGCCATGGATGTCAAACCGCTCATACAGACCATTGAGCAAAACGCCAAACAGATAGCGCAAAGCTATCTCAATGAGGCGCGCGCGCGCATACAGGACCTGCAGGAGAGCTGCGACGAGGATCTGGACGATCTGCAATCGCAGACGGCAAGCGATGCCCGCCAGGAAGGCGACCGGCTGGAGCAGAACCTCAAGCGCCTGGACGCGCTGGAGGGCCGCAAATCCCTGCTGGCCTTGAAGCGCCAGCTGATCGATGAGGGCTTTGACGCGGCGCTTGACAGCCTGCGCGCCCTGCCGGTGGATCAGATGCAGCAGCTGATGAAGCGCCTGGTGGTGGATGCCGCCCAGGGGCAGGAGCGCCTGACGGCTGGGGAGATCAACCCTGCCTTTCTGACGCCCGCCTTTGTGGATGAATTAAACACTGCGCTGAAGGCCGCCGGCAAGCCTGGCGAGCTTACAGACAGCGGCAACAAGCAGCCCGGCGCCTGCGGCCTGATACTGGAGGGCCAGGGCAGCCGCACGCTGTGCACGGTGGAGACCATGCTCAGCCAGCAGCGCCAGGCGCTGGAGCCCGAGGTGGCCCAGCTGCTCACGCAAGGATTGCAGTAAGATTAGAGGAGGACCGATGGCACAGACAAGCTCGCTGTACGCGGTCGCGCGGCTGAAGATGTTAAGGCGCCGCTTCCTGTCGGCTGCGCAGACGCAGCGGCTGATCGCTGCCGACGGCAGCGCGGAGGCGCTCAAGGTGCTGGCCGAGTCTGGCTATTTAAGCGGCGACAGCCGCGACTGGGAGGCGGTGAGCCTGCGGCGCACGCTGGAGGCCAGCGAGCTGATCAAAAAGCTGTCGCCCGACAGCGCCACCAGCGATGCCTTCCTGCTGCGCTATGACGCGCACAACCTCAAGGTGCTGTTCAAGGCCCGCATCCTGGGCATCGAGCCCGAGGGGATCACCACCGCAGGTACCTTGAACCCTGAGCTGCTGCGCCACGCGGTGGCCGAGCATCGCTACACCAAGCTGCCCCAGGCCCTGGCCGCCACCATGGACCGGCTTGAAAAGCTGGTCATCACCACGGTGGATCCCATGGCCATCGATGTCATCATCGACCAGGCGCTCTATCAGATGATGGCGCAAATGCTGAAGAAAAGCAGCTCACCCGCCGCGCGGGGCTGGCTGCGGCTGAAGGCCGACGGCATCAACCTGGTCAGCTACATACGCCTAAGGCATATGGCGGCCACGCTGCCCTACGCAGAGGTGCTGGTGCCAGGCGGCGCCATCTCAGCCCAGGATCTGCAGGCCGCCGCCCATGAGCCTGAGCGGCTGCTGAAGCTGTATGACAAGGTCTATGGCGGGCAGCTGGTGGCCCTGGCGCGCAAGGCGCTGGAGGATACCAGGCAGACCGCGGCGCTGGAGCGCGCCATCGAGGCGCGGCTGCTGGCCAGCTTTGACCATACGGCGCTGGATATCGAGGGCATGGATAGCGTCATCGCCTACCTGGTGGCGCTGGAGAAGGAAAACACCGCGCTGCGGCTGATCATGGCGGGCAAGCGCGCGGGGCTGAGCCCAGAACAGATCGAAGAAAGGCTGCGTGGACAGCATGGCTGATAAGCTGCTCTTGGGCGCCGTGGGTGAAAAGGACGCCGTGCTGGCCTTCCGCTCGGTGGGCGTGCGCGCGGTGCCCACGCTGACGGCGCAGGAGACCGCCAGCGCCATCCACAGGCTCTACCGCGAGGGTGTGCGGGTGATCTTCATCACAGAAGCCGCTGCGCGCTTGGCGCCCGAGATGATCGAGCGCTTTTCGGATGACCCGCAGCTGGCCATCATCCCCATCCCCGGCACCACCGGCACGGATGGCTATGGTGAAGCGCAGGTGCGGGCCAATGTGCTCAAGGCCATCGGCGCTGAGCTGACATTTGACAACGAATAGAAACGAGGGATATTTCATGTCGCAGGGATCAATCGTCAAGGTCGCAGGCTCCCTGATCGTGGCGGAAAACATGGCCGACGCTCGCATGTACGATGTGGTGCGCGTGTCCAAGCACCGCCTGGTGGGCGAGGTCATCGAGCTGCGCGGGGACAGGGCCTCCATCCAGGTCTATGAGGAGACCTCTGGCCTGGGCGCGGGCGAGCCTGTGCAGTCCACCGGCGCCCCGCTGTCGGCAGAGCTGGGGCCCGGGCTGATCACGGCCATCTTTGACGGCATCCAGCGCCCGCTGACCGCCATCAGGGACGCGGCGGGCGACCGCATCACCCGCGGCATTGAGGTGCCCTCGCTTAATCGCGACAAGCGCTGGGGCTTTGAGCCCCGCAAGGCCGTGGGCGACCAGGTGCAGACAGGCGACATCTTAGGCGTCGTGCAGGAGACCAGCGTGGTCGAGCACCGCGTGATGGTGCCCCAGGGCATCAAGGGCCAGATCACTGATATCAAGGCGGGCGACTACACGGTGACGGAGACCATCTGCACCGTCCGTGACGAGGCCGGTCAGGAGCATGCCATCCAGCTGATGCAAAAGTGGCCGGTGCGCCAGGGCAGGCCCTACAGGCAAAAGCTCAACCCCGATATGCCCATGGTGACGGGCCAGCGCGTCATCGACACGCTCTTCCCCATCGCCACAGGCGGCGTGGCTGCCGTGCCCGGCCCCTTTGGCTCGGGCAAGACGGTGGTGCAGCACCAGCTGGCCAAGTGGGCGGACGCCGACATCATCGTCTATGTGGGCTGCGGCGAGCGCGGCAACGAGATGACCGACGTGCTGATGGAGTTCCCGGAGCTGCACGACCCGCGCACGGGGGAGACGCTGATGCAGCGCACGGTGCTGATCGCCAATACATCGGACATGCCGGTGGCGGCCCGCGAGGCCAGCATCTATACCGGCATCACGATCGCCGAATATTATCGCGACATGGGCTACAAGGTGGCCATCATGGCCGACTCCACCAGCCGCTGGGCCGAAGCCCTGCGCGAGATGTCTGGCCGCCTGGAGGAGATGCCAGGCGAGGAAGGCTACCCCGCCTACCTGGCCAGCCGCATCGCCAGCTTTTACGAGCGGGCGGGCAAGGTGATCTGCCTGGGCGCGGAGGGCCGGGAGGGCGCGATATCGGCCATCGGCGCGGTCTCACCCCCCGGCGGCGATACCTCCGAGCCCGTCAGCCAGGCCACGCTGCGCATCGTCAAGGTCTTCTGGGGCTTGTCCGCGCAATTGGCTTACAGCCGCCACTTCCCCGCCATCGACTGGCTGAGCAGCTATTCGCTCTACACCGATACGCTGAGCAGCTGGTACGCCCAGCATGTGCTGCCCGAGTGGAATGAGCACAGGGCGCGGGCGATGAGGATACTGCAGGAAGAGGCGGAGCTGGAGGAGATCGTGCGCCTGGTGGGCGTGGACGCGCTGGGCTGGAAGGACAGGCTGACGATGGAGGTGGCCCGCTCGATCCGCGAGGACTATCTGCATCAGAACGCCTTTGACGAGGTGGACACCTACACATCGCTGGACAAGCAGTATCGCATGCTCAAGCTCATCCTGGCCTTTGGCGACAGGGGCCACGCTGCGCTGGACGCGGGCGCGGGGCTCAATGCCCTGCTGACGCTGCCGGTGCGCGACCAGATCGCCAGGGGCAAGTACATCCTGGAGGACGAGCTGCAGCGCTTTGACGATATCGAGGCGGAGCTATCCAAGCAGACGGCGGCGCTGTACGCCCAGGAGGGGATCAACTGACATGCTCAAAGAATACAGGACAATCAAAGAGGTCGTAGGCCCGCT
>CAKTTM010000199.1 GCA_934615145.1 uncultured Clostridia bacterium
CCATAGCGCTGCGCGATACTTCCTTCTTCGACTGACAAAACCTGATGCATACAACCCGCCTTTCACCGCGGTATTATGATGTATCCGCACAAGGCTGTCAAGAAAGCGAATCAATACCTTTCTTGTCGCTTTACCCAAGAGAAGAAAGCCATCAGTATTTTGTCGTTGACGGGTGCCAAGTTCTTGTGTTAATATATTGCGCGCTGAGCAAGCGCTTGGAGAGTTGGCTGAGTGGTCGAAGGCGCACGATTGGAAATCGTGTTAGGGCTAATACCCCTACTAGGGTTCAAATCCCTAACTCTCCGCCAGAATAGCCGTCGGATGCTAAATCCGGCGGCTTTTCTAAACCAACTGCGACAAAAAAGACTTAAGATGTCGTTTTCGGAGCGCATATTGACATTGTCTGATTTGGCTAATATAATGACCCCATCACCGCAAGGAGGTCAAGGAGATTTGGAGTCCGTATTATTTGTAGATGACCAGCACACCAAGGATAATCAGCCTTTCAGCGTAGAGGGAACGCATACGCCCGATGAGCTCGCCAGAGCCAGTGGGATTTGGATATCGTCCGCCGGCGCGTCCATGCTGTCCGAGGGCGCGCACCAGCTGCGCGACATTGACAGCTGGCTGTGGATCGCGGCGCAGACCGGCGTTTTTACCATACAGAATGATGACTTTTCTGTGCAACTCAAGGCCAAGGAAAGCTGCATGGTGCCCCCTGGCACTGCCCGGCTCATCTTGAACGCTGAGCAGGAGACCAGGATGCTGTGGATCACTGTGTCTGGCCCGTTGTCGACCATGTTTTTGCAGAAGATGGGTGCACTGTCCAGGCGTGCGATGAAGCAGGGGGCCCTGCCCTCACAGCTGAAGCTGGCCAAGCACATCGTACAGGCCACAGTGCGCGTCGCAGCCGCCCAGGACGCGTCGTCCGCTCAGCTGCAGCAGCTGCTCTGGGCCATGCTGGCCTCGCACAGCGGCCAGCCGGTGGCGATGGATGCCGTGCTGTCGCATGAGATTGCCAAAGTGATCGACGCGATGCGCAAGAACCAGTACAAAGACAGCTTTTCGCTAAGCGACATGGCCAGCCTCAGCCGTATGCCGGTGGAGACTTTCCGCAAGCGCTTTGTGTCTGAAGTGGGCATGCCGCCACAGAGCTACCAGCTGTTCTGCAAGATGGAGCGCGCCAAGACGCTGCTCAAGGAAGGCAGCACGGTCAGGCAGGCCGGGGTAGAGGTGGGTATGAATGATCCCTATCACTTCTCCAAGACATTCAAGAACATCGTTGGCATGAGCCCTTCAGCCTTTAGCAAGACGGCGCAGCAGAGCTGATGCCGCGGTTTGAGCCACTGGATGACAGCGCACTCAGATCGCTCAGTCCGCTGCAGCTGGCCTATATCGGCGACAGCGTTTTTGACCTGATGGTGCGCGGACGGGCGCTGAGAAGCGGCAAGCGGCTGCATCACATGCATCTGATCGCCAGCGCCCAGGTCAACGCCACTGCCCAAGCCCGGACACTGGAGCGCCTCATGCCTCATCTGACCGAAACTGAGGCCGATATGGTGCGCCGGGGTAGAAACGCCCACGCTCGGCATCAGGCACCCAAGAGCGCGAGCCAGGCGGATTATGCCGCCTCCACCGGCTTTGAGGCGTTGTTGGGTATGCTCTATGTGACGGGTCAGGAAGCCAGGCTGGAAAGTTTGCTCGATCTGGCAGTGCAAGAGGAAGCGCCAAGCCCGTAAACCCCAGAAAGTTAGCCACGGATGTGGCTTCATGGTGAAAGGAACAAGATGGCATTTTATAAGAAGTTCAGCCCCGACAAGCGCGGGGCGCAGCCCGGTCAGCGCCAGGGAAGCGGCAGACCAGCCAAGGGCAGAAGTGAAGGCCCTCAGCGCCAGCGCGATGAGCAGCCAGCGCGGGCACAGGATGGCAGACCATCCAGCAGCAGGCCCGGCGCACAGGGGAAAGGCCGCTTTAGCTCGCAGGATCAGGGCTACGAGCCTAAGGGAAAGCAGGGCTATCAAGGCAGGGGCGATCGCCCGGCCTTTGGTCGCCCTTCCGGTAATCGCCCTGGATTTGGCAAGCCGGCAAGCGCTCCTGCCTCTGCCAAGCGATTTGGCCCCGGCAGCCTCCCCAGGACGGCAACGCCGCCCAGCAGGCCCATTCCACGCGCGCAGATGGTGCAACCCGTACAGGATGACCAGCTCCTGCCGATGACCATGGGTGAAGGATTCACGCCTGCCCAGCCGCCAGAGAATCTGCTCAGCGGCCGCAACCCCATCCGCGAGGCGCTCAAGTCCGGCCGTGACATTGAGAAGCTGCTCGTCGCCTCCGGCGAGTTGTCCGGCTCCGCGCGCGAGATCGTTGCCATGGCCAAGAATGCGGGCATCATCGTGCAGACGGTGGAGCGCAGCCGCCTGGACCAGATCACGCGCAACCATCAGGGCATGGTGGCCTATGCCTCAGCCTATTCATATGCCACGGTTGAAGACATCCTGCAAGTGGCCAAGGAGCGCGGCGAGGCCCCATTTATTATCATTCTGGACAAAATTACCGATCCGCAGAACCTTGGCGCCATCATCCGCACGGCGGCCTGTGTGGGCGCCCATGGTGTCATCGTGCAGCTGCATCGCGCCGTGGGCCTGACACCCTCAGCCGTACGCGCCTCGGCAGGGGCGGTGGAGCATGTGAAGGTGGCCAGGGTCATCAACCTGAACAACACCATCAAGGACCTGAAAAGGCAGGGGATATGGCTCTATGCCGCCGACGCTGGCGGGATTGACTACCGAAAGGCGAAGTTCGAGGGCGCCTGTGCGCTGGTCATTGGCAACGAGGGCGAGGGCGTGAGCGCGCTGACGCTGTCCCTTTGCGATCAGAGTGTGGCCATCCCCATGTCGGGCGCCATTGATTCCCTCAACGCCTCTGTGGCGGCTGGCATCCTGATGTACGCTGTCTATCACGGGAGGAGCCAGTAGGGCGTGGAGCAGCAAAGGGCGGACAGAGAAGAGCAGGACGGCCGGGATAGGCTGCACAGTTTTGAGGGGCTCAGTGACGAGCAGATCGTGCTGAGCGCTCAGGCAGGCGATCACGACGCCCTGGTGCATATATTGGAGCAGTATAAGGGGCTGGTGCGCATCAAGGCACGCAGCTATTTCCTGGTGGGCGCAGACCATGAGGACATTGTGCAGGAAGGCATGATTGGCCTGTATAAGGCGATCCGGGACTTTCGGCCCGACCGTCTGGCCTCCTTCCGCGCCTTTGCTGATCTGTGCATCAAGCGGCAGATCATCACCGCCATCAAGACAGCCACCAGGCAAAAGCATATCCCGCTCAACAGCTATGTGTCGCTTAACAAACCCATTTATGAGGATGAGAGCGAGCGCACGCTGCTGGATGTCATTGAAGGACAGGTGACCGATCCTGAGGAGCTGTTCATCAACCAGGAGGAAATGAACGCCCTGCAGAGCATGATGAACCAAGTGCTCTCGCCGCTGGAGCGCCAGGTGCTTTCAGCCTTCCTGGATGGCAAGAGCTATCAGGAGATTGCCCAGCACCTGGGTCGGCATGTCAAGGCGGTGGACAACGCGCTGCAGCGCATCAAGAAAAAGCTGCTGCGCTATCTGAGCGACAATGCGCGCTGAAGGCCGCTCAGGCCTTGAAAACACAGGGATGAGACCCCGAAAACAGTTGACAAGCAGCCCGCCAGAGAGTAGAATGAAGAACGATGTCCTGCGGGTGTAGCTCAATGGCAGAGCTCCAGCTTCCCAAGCTGATCACGTGGGTTCGATTCCCATCACCCGCTCCACTCGTCCTTTGCGGTTTTACCGCATCGGCAACAAGCCGGCAGCACCGGCAA
>CAKTTM010000200.1 GCA_934615145.1 uncultured Clostridia bacterium
TCACTACTCTGATGAAGCGGGATAGCGGATGCCCTGATCTGACAAATCGTAAGAGAAAGAAAGGGAATCAAAATGGCAAAACCCGCACAGACCCTCAAGAAGGGCACCAATACCAAGGCGATCGCGGCACTGACGCTGTCCGTCCTGCTGCTGATCTCCATCGCCTTCACCGTGCTTGGCTTTACCGGCATGAAGCTGGATGGCCAGGGCCTTTACAAGCTGCTGGCCTGGATCCCCACCCCCTCGGCCGACAGTGACTGGCGCGAGGCCCTGGTGCCCGGCGCCGACCTGGGCGAGACCATGCAGCAGACCTATACCGCCGCTGCCCTGACCGAGGGTGACGAGGTGACGCCGACCCAGCTGCAGGAGACCGTTAAGCTCCTCAGCCGCAGGCTGAGCGCCGGCGGCTGGACCAGCGCTGTGGTCAGCGTGGTGGAGGGCAAGGTGCAGATGAACCTGCCCCAGGACGGCACCCATGACCATGCCTATGAGATGCTGGCCGGGCGCGGCGAGGTGAGCTTTGCCGGCCCCGATGGCACCGCCTTCCTGACCAATGAGCATATCGTCTCCGGTTCCTACCACCTCAACCCCAACGACCAGAGCTATGCCCTGAGCTTCACCCTGGACGCCGAGGGCAAGCGCATCTTTGCCGAGAAGACCACTGAGCTGATTGGCCAAAGCATGAGCCTGGTGGTCGATGGGGCCACGGTGGCCTCGCCCGGCATCAATCAGCCCCTGACAGAGGGCGCGGCCTCCCTGCCCGGCTTTGATGTGGAGCGCGGCAAGGCCTACGCCGCCATGATGCAGACTGGCCCCCTGCCTGTGACGCTGAGCCTGGAGGGCAGCAGCGCGGGTGCCCCCATCCTCGGCGCCTCGGTGCAAAACACGCTGATCATCGCGCTGGCGGTGGCGGTGCTGATCGTCATCGTTTACTTCGTGCTGCGCTTCCGCCTAAGCGGCCTGGTGGCCGCCTGGCTGCTGGTGGTGCAGGTGGTGGGCGGCTACTTCCTGGCCGCACTCATCCGCGCCGGCTTCACGCTGTCCACCCTGATCGCCCTGTACACCTGCTTTGGCCTGCTGGTCTACAGCCTGCTCAGCGTCCTGCTGGGCATGCAGGAGGACATGCTGCGCGGCCGCGGTGCCAGGCAGTCCCTGCGTGACGCGCTGAAGAACCAGGGCAAGCTGGGCCTGGATGTGCTGCTGGCCATGCTGCTGCTCAGCGTCGTGCTGATCATCGTCGATCACCAGCTCATCGGCCAGTTCGCACGCATGCTGGCGCTGGGCCTGCTGCTGGATCTGCTGCTCTACGGAATTGGCCTGCGCCTGCTGCTGGGCAGCGCCATCACGGTCTTTGGCAACAAGGATCAACTCTATGTGGGGCGCAGCGCCCAGAAGGAGGCCGCATAAATGGCTGAGAAGAAGCTAAGCACGCCGCTGATGATTTCCGGCCTGCTCATCATCCTGGGCCTGGGTGCCCTGGTCACCGGCATTGGGCTCAAGTTCCATGCCAACATGAAGGACACCGTCGACTTCGCCCAACTCTTCCTGTGCATGCTGGCGGCAGTGGCCATCGCCTTCCTCTATGGCGCGGTGCGCTTCAGCCTGGGCGCCGGCATCGCGCTGGGCATCGCGGCCCTGCATGATCAGATGCTGACGCTGGCGCTGGTCTCCCTGGTGTCGATCGTGCTGCCCCAGTCGCAGAACATGCCCATCCTGGTGGTGCTGGCTGTCGCCTTCACCTTCTGCCAGAGCCTGCCTGTGCTGCGCGCTTGCATGGACCTGCGCGCCAGTACCCCGCTGCGCGAGATGGATAACGCCGCCGTCGCCAGCCAGGCGATCGCTGACACCTGCCAGCTGCGCAAGCACAGCATTGTACTGGCGATGCTGCTCTTCCTGGCGGGCGCCGTCAGCGGCCTTGGCCTGCTGGCCGGCTTCCTGGTGCCGGCGGTGCTGGCGCTGGCCGCTTCCGTCCTTGCCGCCCGCTTCCTCACGCCTGCCCTCTGGTCGCACACCATGGCGCGCTGGGGCATGAAGAAGTCCACACGCTAAGCCATACCCGGGAAAGCGCCGCCATTGTCCGTCATGGGGCGCTTTCCCTTTTGACAAAGGAGAGATCATGCAGGTATTCACGCGCCGCGCGCAGGATCATCAGATAGCGGGCTATCCGGACTGGATCGCCTCGCTGCTGCATGCGCGCGGCGTCAGCACTGCGCAGGAGGCCGAGCGCTTCCTGAACCCAGCGCTGTCACAGCTGCACGAGCCCATGCTGCTGCAAGGCATGGCGGAGGCCGTGGCCTTGATCAAGGCGCTAGGCAGCCGCAAAGCGCGGGCCGTGGTCTATGGCGACTATGATGTTGATGGCCTCTGCGCCAGTGTCATCGCCCAGGAGGCCTTGCAGGCCATGGGGCTCAAAGCCATCATCTATATCCCTGACCGCCACAGCGAAGGCTATGGGCTCAGCGAGCAGGCCGTCCGCCAGCTGGCCCCGCAGGCCGAGCTGCTGCTCTCGGTGGACTGCGGCATCACCGCGGTGGAGGAAGTGCGCCTGGCCAGGGAGCTGGGGATGAAGGTCATCATCACCGACCACCACCAGCCCAAGGATGAGTTGCCTGAGGCTGACGCCCTGATCAACCCGCTGCTGGGCGACTATCCCTTCCCAACGCTCTGCGGCGCCGGCACCGCCTGGAAGCTATCCTGCGCCCTGAAAGGGCTGAGCTTTGCGCAGCAGCAGCTGGACCTGGCGGCGCTGGCCACCATCGCCGACATGGTGCCTCTGGTGGGCGAAAATCGCGTGCTGGCCTCCCTGGGGCTGGAGCATCTGCGCCAGACCCGCCGCCTTGGCCTGCGCGCGCTGATGGAAGTCATGGGGCTGGAGGCGGGGGACAGGCTCAGCAGCGACCGGGTGAGCTTTGGCCTGGCGCCCAGGCTTAATGCAGGCGGCCGCCTGACCACCGCGCAGGACGCGCTGCGCCTGCTGCAGTCCAGGCGGGAGGACGAGGCGCGCGCGCTGGCGCTGAGCCTCAATGAGCTCAATGCCCAGCGCCAGGCTGAGGAGCGCCAGCTGCTGGCCGAGGCGGAGGCACAGCTGCTGGATGCCGACCTGATGCGCAGCCGCAGCATAGTGCTCAGCCACCTCGGCTGGAACAGCGGCGTGGTGGGCCTGGCGGCCGGCCGCCTGGCTGAGAAATACGGCTACCCCAGCATTGTGCTCAGCCAAGAGGGCGAGCGTTTGACGGGCTCTGGCCGGTCTGCCGGCGGCATCGACCTGTACCAGGCGCTGAAAGATTGTGAACACCTGTTCACCCGCTTTGGCGGCCATCGCCAGGCGGCGGGATTGACCCTGCCAGTGGATCATCTGCCTGCCTTCTGCGAGGCCTTTGAGCAGGCGGTGCGCGCGCAGCTGCAGGGCAAGCCGCTGCTGCCCCAGGTCAGCTACGACGCGCCGATCGCCTTGTCCGATGTCAGCCTGGATGCCATCCAGGCGCTGGAGCGTCTGGCGCCCTTTGGCGTGGGCAACCCGGCGCCCGCCTTCTTGCTGGAGGATGTCTGGGTGGGCACTTCCCGCGCGGTGGGCGCCGAGGGCAGGCACCTGAAGCTGACCCTGCGCCAGCGCAGCGATATGCTCGACGCCATCGCCTTTGGCATGGGGGAGCAGCAGCGCGATCTGGCGCCCAGCCTGCAGGCGGTGGTGCGGCTGAGCATCAACAGCTATCAGGGTCGGGTGACACCGCAAGCCCAGGTGGTGGCCCTGCGGCCCGGCAGCGAGGCCTTTCAGGCGGACGCGCAGGCGCAGCTGGCCGCGCTCTTGCAGGATATGCAGGCCATCGCGTCGAATGAGTCACATGC
>CAKTTM010000201.1 GCA_934615145.1 uncultured Clostridia bacterium
GCTTCTCATAGATGCCGCGGTCAAAGTGATAAGCTGGGAAGCTCTCTTCAAACTCGATCTCATCCCCGCCCGTCAATACGCCCTGATTGGCGGCGGTCGCCGCTATCGAGCGCGCGTCCATCAGCGCCACATAGCTCAGCTGTCCCTCACCGGGCTTGGAGCCTTCGCGGTTGGGGAAATTGCGCGTGGTGTGGCGGATGGAGAACTCGCCGCTGGCTGGGGTATCGCCAGCGCCAAAGCAGGGGCCGCAGAAGGCCTCGCGCAGGATGCCGCCGGCACTGATCAGCTTGTGCGTGGCGCCGGTGTGCATCAGCGCGGCATTGATGGGCATGCTGCCCGGGTAGACGCTGAAGGTGAAGGCGCCGTTGCCCACCGACTGGCCTTCCATGATGTTGGCGGCGATGGCGATGTTATCGTATGTGCCGCCGGAGCAGCCGGCGATGATGGCCTGATCGACATGGAAGCGGCCCTGGTCATCCAGCTTTTCCAGCAGGCTGGGCGCCTGGACATTGGGGTACATCTGCTTGATCTCAGCGTCCAGCTCGCTTAAGTACTTGCGGGGGTTCTGCTTGAACTCGCGGATGGTCACGCCCTTGCTGGGGTGGAAGGGCAGCGCGATCATGGGCTCGATCTTGGCGAGATCCACATCGACGATGCGGTTATAGTAGGCGCCCTCCTTGGGGCTGAGGCGGAAATAATCCTCCTCACGGCCATGGGCGCGCAGGTAGGCACGGGTCTCCTCGTCGGTCTCCCAGATGGAGCTCAGGCAAGTGGTCTCGGTCGTCATCACGTCGATGCCGTTGCGGTATTCCACAGGCAGGCTGGCGATGCCAGGGCCGATGAACTCCATGACGCGGTTCTTGACAAAGCCGCTGTCATAGACGGCTGTGATCAGCGCCGTGGCCACATCCTGCGGGCCCACGCCGTGGCGCGGCTTGCCGTGCAAGTAGATGCCCACCACCTCAGGATAGTCCACATCATAGGTCTGGCCCAACAGCTGCTTGGCCAGCTCGCCGCCGCCCTCGCCAATGGCCATGGTGCCCAGGGCACCGTAGCGGGTATGGCTGTCAGAGCCCAGTATCATCCTGCCGCAGCCGGCCATCATCTCACGGTTGTAGCTGTGGATGACCGCCATGTTGGTGGGCACATAAGTGCCACCGTACTTTTTCGCCGCCGACAGCGCGAACTTGTGGTCGTCCTCATTGATGGTGCCGCCCACAGCGCAGAGGCTGTTGTGGCAGTTGGTCAGCACAAAGGGCATGGGGAACTCGGTCATGCCGCTGGCGCGCGCGGTCTGTATGATGCCCACATAGGTGATGTCATGCGCGGTCAGGGAGTCAAAGCGTATCTTGAGCTTGTTTTCATCTCCTGAGGTGTTGTGCGATTGCAGGATGCCGTAGGCCATGGTACTGCGCCAGGCCGATTCCTTGGTCAGCTGATGCTGGGCCAGCCAGACGCGCTGCGCCTGCCCCTCCTCATGGATCTGACCATCATAGTAGAAGCCGCCTTCCGGTTTCATCGTAATCATTGGGCTGTATCCTTTCTGTTGTGGTGTTGACTCATAGCGCGGGCAACAAGGCTGCCCCCCGGATATCCAGCAGGCTGGCAGCAACCGCCTCGGCCTGATTGGACTTGGCGGCCCTCAGCAGCGCCGTTGCCTTGCGCTTGAGCTGCTCGGCGCTGAGAGGATTGAGCACGCTGCCGGACGCGTCGGTGGTGGTGGCAGACAGCTGCCTGCCGTCTTTGAGGGTGGCGATCAGCTCGCAGCCCCAATGCTCGGGATAGGCCTGTGTAAAGCGCTCATCGGTGACCACCTCGACACGCCTGAGCAGTGCCTGTACATCCTCTGCCGCGATGGCCTCGGGGGTGAAGTCGTCCCCGGTCACATTGCCGCGCAGGAAAGCGCTGGCCACGGTGTAGGGGGTGGAGAACTTGGCGTCGATGGCCGTCTTGGGACGTCGGCTGCCTTCGCTCATGCCGCACTGCTTGTTGCCCACCAGGTAGGTGCGCACTTCGACCCGCTCGATGTCCTCTGCCTGGACCCCCTGCTCGTTGCGCAGGGCCAGTGCCGAGTCGATGGTGCAGTGTGTGCTGCGGCAGCAGGGGTAGGGCTTGTTGTCCATGTAGCGGATTTCCCAGATCTCGCCCAAACCGGCGTTGACGCGGCTGACATCGTGCTCGTCGCTCATCATGGCCAGCAGGCCACCGTCAGACGCGGTGAGGATACTCTGGGCGCCTGTCATACCGGCCTGCGCCAGCAGGGCGGATTCACAGCCGCTGGTGGCAGCCCTGGCGGGATGCAGCACCTTATTGCTGGCGCTGTCGCCCAGGAAGGCCCAGGAGCCAAATGACTGGGTACCTGCCAGGCCAAGGGCGGAAACGATCTGATCTTCGCTTAGGTCAAGCAGCTTGGCGCAGGCGGCGGCGGCGCCAAAGGTGCCCGCGGTCGCGGTCACATGCCAGCCCAGATTGCGGTGGCTGGACACACCAAAGGCCATGCCGATGCGAGCCATGGTTTCATAGCCGCACAGCACTGCCAGCAGCAGGTCTTTGCCCGACTTCCCAAGGGATTCAGCCAATCCCCACACGGCAGGGATGACCACGATGCCGATATGGGTCTTGGAGTTGGTGTGGACATCGTCCAGTTCCAGCGTATGGCCCATCATGGCATTAAGAAACACGGCGGTCAGCAGCGGTGCCTTCTTGCCCTGCCCCCAGACCGAGGCGGCAGGTTTGTCGCCCGCGATCTCCAGGTAGAGCTTTGACACTCGGCCCACCTGCGGGTCATTTACAGCGCCCAGAGCAGCCGAGACGGAGTCAAGCACACAGCCTGACACGGTGTCCAGCACATCGGGCGGGATATCCTCATAGCGCAGCCCTGCAATGAAGCGCGCCAGATCTCTTAGTTCACTGGTCAATTCGTTTCCTCCTTTGTTGCTTACTCGGGCAGGCTGGGGATCAGGCTGACGGCACGCGGCAGCACCACCACATTGCGCAGCTTGCCCTCTTTCTCCAATTGATCCAGCGCTGCCTGCAGGCTGGGGGCCCAGCTAAACATCATGCGGCCCAACTCGTCCTGGGTCAGATGATCGCTGACGACGATGATGCGCCCCTTGGTCATCGCGCGGGAATACATGAAGGCCTTGTTGGTGCCCACGTCAAAGCCTTCCTTGCGGAAGCGCTCAATGACCTGCTCGGGCGTCTTTCCCTCCTCCATCCACTGGCGGAACAGCTCACCGCCGATGCCCTTCTCACCGTTGACGCAAAGGATAAAGGTGACGCCATCGCCCTTGCGGGCGAACATCTCGGCCACAGAGACCGCCTTCTGAGCCTGGTACAGGTCGCTGTCGCGTGGGGTGCCACCCGGGCTGGTGATGATGACATTGCCCGGGCGCTCTACCGTGATGGTATTGTGCTCGCGGCAGATGGCAACACCGGCCTCATGCGCAGCTTCCATGGCGCCTGATACACAGGCCACATCGCGCTTGTGTGTGTCCTGCACCACATTGATGATGAAGTCGACCTCTATCATGCGGGCCGCCTCCAACGAGGTGATGTGGAAGGGGTTGTCTTCAAACCAGCCCATGGCCGGCTCAAAGGGGCGTATGGGCAGGGAGTGGTGGGTCTTGAGCGTCTGAAGCCCAGCCAGGCCAGGCAGTACACTCTTGCGGCCGCCGCTGAAACCGGCAGCGTGATGCGGCGCGATAAGTCCAGTGGTGATGATAAAATCGCTGTTGATCAGTATATCGTCGATGTACATATCAAGGCCGGTGCTGCTGGTGCCGATGAAGCGATTGTACTCCGCCTTGCAGTCGTGCATGTGCACCCGGTAGCGGGC
>CAKTTM010000202.1 GCA_934615145.1 uncultured Clostridia bacterium
CTGGCGCTATAGCGGCAACCCCATCATTGAGCGCAATGCCATCCCCTCCTCCAACTCCGTCTTCAACTCCGCCGCCGTGCCCTTCAGGGGCAAGTTTGCCGGTGTCTTCCGCTGCGACAACAAGGCGGTGGAGATGAACCTCTTTGCCGGCTTCAGCGATGACGGCTACAACTGGCGCATCAACCACGAGCCGCTGCACTTTGAGGGCGACCCGGAGGTCACCCGCATGGAGTACCGCTACGACGCCCGCGTCTGCGAACTGGAGGGCAAGTACTACATCACCTGGTGCAATGGCTATCACGGGCCGACGATCGGCATCGGCTGGACGGAGGACTTTGAGACCTTCCACCAGCTGGAAAACGCCTTTTTGCCCTTCAACCGCAATGGCGTGCTCTTCCCCCGCAAAATAGGTGGCGAGTACATGATGCTGTCGCGCCCGTCTGACAACGGCCACACCCCCTTTGGCGATATTTATCTGAGCCGCTCCAAGGATCTGGTCTATTGGGGCAAGCACCGCTATGTCTTTGGCGCCACCGGCAGCTGGCAGTCCACCAAGGTGGGGCCGGGGCCGACGCCCATTGAGACGGACGAAGGCTGGCTGATGATCTATCACGGCGTCATCACCACCTGCAATGGCTTTGTCTACCGCATGGGCGTGTCCCTGCTGGACATCGATGAGCCCTGGAAGGTGCTGGGTCGCAGCAGCTGGTATATCCTGGGGCCGGAGCTGCCCTACGAGCAGGTGGGCGATGTGCCCAATGTCACCTTCCCCTGCGCCGCCTTGACCGACGCCGATACCGGGCGCATCTGCATCTACTACGGCTGCGCCGACACCGTGACCGGCCTTGCCTTTACCACGGCGGACGAGCTGCTGCGCTTTATGAAGGCCCACCCGATGGAGATCAAGCCATGATCATCTGTGACGCGCACTGCGATACCCTGTGGGAGATCATCAAGCGCCCTGAGCGCCAGCACGATATCTCGCTGGAGCGCCTGAAACAAGCAGGCGTCAGCCTGCAGACCATGGCCATGTATGTGGGGCCCAAGGCGCCGCTGGAAGAGGTGGAGCAGCTCTTTGAGCGCATGCTGGCTGCCTTTGAGGACCTGAAAGCCAACGGCTGGGTGCAGGCCTTTGACCCCAGCGAGGCTGAGGTAGGCCAGGTCAAGGCCATGCTGTCCATCGAGGGCTGCGAGGTCTTTGCCAGAGGGCTTGATACGATCCAGCGCTATCGCGATCTGGGCGTACGCATGGCCACCGTCACCTGGAACCACGAGAACGCCCTGGCCACACCGCACTGCATCAATGCCACCGATGGCCTGAAGCCCTATGGCTTTGAGGCCGTTGAAGAGATGCGGCGGCTCAAGATCGCGGTGGACATTTCGCACTTGAATGAAGCCGGCTTCTGGGACATCATCGACAGGACAGATGCCATCCCCCTGGCCTCGCACAGCTGCTGCCGCGCGCTGAAGGATCACACGCGCAACCTGACCGACGATCAGCTGCGCGCGCTGTTTCAAAAGGGTGGCTTTGTGGGCCTCAACTTCTACCCCGCCTTCCTGGGCGGCGATCCCTGCACGCTGGACACCGTGGTCGATCACTATGACCACATGCTGACGCTGGGCGGCGAGGGCAAGATGGGCTTTGGCAGCGACTTTGACGGCATCGAGACCAAACCCCAGGGCCTTGACAACCCGCTGGACTATCCGGCGCTGCTGGATACCCTGCGCCGCCGGGGCTACAGCGATGCGCAAGTGCGCAGCATCGCGGGCGAAGCGATGATGGACTACTTCGCCAGGATATAGGAGGCAGCATGCAAAAAGTCACTTTGGGCAAGACAGGTTATCAGGTCAGCGCCGTGGTCTATGGCGGCATCATCTCCACCAGCGAGGGGCAGCAGGCCTCCGACCGCTATGTGAGCTGGGCCATCGACCGGGGCATTAACTACTTTGACGTGGCGCCCAGCTACGGTGACGCCGAGGAGAAGCTGGGCCAATCCCTCAGGCCCTACCGACGGGATGTCTACCTGGCCTGCAAGACCACCGAGCGCAGGCGCGAAGCGGCGGAGAAGGAGATCATGAGCTCCTTGAAGCTGCTGCAGACGGACTACTTTGACAACTTCCAGGTGCATTCCGTCACCACGCCGGAGGATATCGAAACGGCCTTTGGCCCCGGCGGCACGATGGAGCTGCTGCTGGAGCTCAAGCAAAAAGGCGTGCTGCGCAAGATCGGCTTTTCCGCGCACAGCGAGTACGCGGCACTGGAGCTGATGAAGCGCTATGACTTTGACACCGCGCTGTTCTCAATGAACTACCTGCTGGACATGGGCCAGGGCATCGGGCGCGATCTGGCAAAGCTCAAAAAGGAAAAAGGCTTTGGCCTGCTGGGCATGAAGTCTATCATCGAACGCGCCTGGGACAATGAGCAAGAGCGGCAGAAGAGCGACTACCCCAAGTCCTGGTGCAAGCCCTTTGGCCTAAGCGACAAGGACCTGCGCGTGGCCGCGATGAAGTATGCGCTCAACCTGGGCGCCGATGTGCTGGTGCCGCCTGGCAACTATGAGAACTTCAAGTTCATGGTCGAGCATATCGACGAGGTGCTCAAGCATCCGCTGGGCGACCAGGACAGGGCGCTGCTGCTGGCGCGCTTTGAGCAGGTGAGGGACAAGCCTTTCTTCCTCAAAAACAACGGCAATTGGGAGACATGAGATGAGCGTACCGACCCTTCATAACAGCGCCAAGCCAGGTGACTTCGCGCGCACCGTGCTGATGCCAGGCGATCCGCTGCGGGCCAAATTCATCGCCGATACCTACCTTGAAAATGCCGTGCTGGTCAACAATGTGCGCGGCATACAGGGCTACACGGGCGAGTACAAGGGCAAGCGGGTGTCCGTGATGGCCTCTGGCATGGGCATGCCCACGATGGGCATCTACAGCTACGAGCTGTATAACTTCTACGGCGTTGAGCAGATCATCCGCGTGGGCTCGGCCGGCATGATGGATCAGAGCCTCCAGCTGCGCAGCATCGTGGCGGGGCAGAGCGCCTACAGCAACTCCAACTACGGCATACAGTACGGCTTCCAGGGCAACCTGGCGCCCTGCGCCGACTTTGACCTGCTGCTGGCCGCCAAACAGGAGGCCGACCGCATGGGCGTCACGATGAAGATCGGGCCCATCTTTTCGTCTGATATGTTCTACAACAAGACGCAGCCCAACCCGCTGGAGGTGCTGGGCAAAATGGGCGTGCTGGCCACCGAGATGGAGGCCTACGCGCTGTACTTAAACGCAGCTGCCGCCGGCAAAAAGGCGCTGGCGCTGCTGACGATCTCCGACAACCCCTTCACGGGCGAGAGCCTGGGCAGCGACCAGGTGCGCGAGACCTTCACCCAGATGATGGAAATCGCGCTGGCCATCGCATGAGAGTCCTGGTCAGCGCCTGCCTGCTGGGGGTGGGCTGCCGCTATGACGGCGGGCACAAACTCTGCCCCCAGGTCACCGCGCTCATCCAGCGTGATGAGCTGATCCCCGTCTGCCCCGAGCAGCTGGGTGGCCTGCCCACGCCGCGCCCCGCCTGTGAGATCAGCGGCGGCAGCGTGATCAACCAGCAGGGCGAGGACAGGACGGAGCCCTTCCTGCGCGGCGCCGAGGAGGCGCTGCGGCTCTACCGGCTGCTGAACTGTGAAGCCGCCATCCTCAAATCCCGCAGCCCCTCCTGCGGCAAGGGCCTGATCTACGACGGCAGCTTCACCCGCACACTGGTCAGTGGCAACGGCGTCTTTGCCCAGATGCTGCTGGATGAGGGCGTAAAGGTCTACAC
>CAKTTM010000203.1 GCA_934615145.1 uncultured Clostridia bacterium
ACCCGGTGGCACAGGCGCTGCTCAGCGCCGCAGGGCTGCCCATCGCGGCGCCCAGCGCTAACCGTTCCGGCAAGCCCAGCCCCACCACCGCCCAGCATGTCTTGGAGGACCTTGAGGGCCGTATCCCCATGATACTGGACGGCGGCAGCAGCGACCTGGGCCTGGAGTCCACCGTGCTTGATCTGACAGGGCCTGTCCCCTTGATCCTGCGTCCCGGCGCCGTGACGCCAGAGCAGGTGGCCATGGTGCTGGGTGCCTGCGATGTCTCTCCCCTGGTCATGCGGCAGCTGCAGCCGGGCGAAACCGCGGCCTCCCCCGGTCTGCGCCACAGGCACTATGCCCCGCAGGCCCGGCTGAGCCTGGTAACCGGGGAAGACAAGGCGGTGGCTGACTTCATCAACCGTCAGCTGGCGCAGGAGCCTAATGCCCATGTGATGGCGCTGAGCGATCACTTGGTGCTCTATCCCCCACAGAGACGCCATGACATGGGGCGTGATGCCTTTGAGGCGGCGCACCGGCTGTTCTACCTGCTGCGCGGCTTTGATGAGCTGGGGGTAGGCCGGGTCTACAGCGAAACACTGCCCGCCGATGGCCTCGGGCTGGCAGTCATGAACCGCCTGGCCCGCGCGGCACAGTTTGATGTCATTCAGGCCGGGGTAGATTAGTAGTAATACACAAAAGGAGCGAATTGAATGAGAAAGACCATTGCCCTTGTCCTGGCCATGCTGCTGGTGCTGTCCTCGCTGACGCTGGTGTCAGCTGATGAGGAGAAGGTGCTCAACCTGTTCACCTGGGCCACCTATATTGACGACGACACGGTGGCCAAGTTTACCGAGCAGACGGGCATCAAGATCAACTACACCAACTTTGAGAGCAACGAGGAAATGCTCATCAAGATGGCCTCTGCAGGCACCGGCTATGATGTGATCCTGGCCAGCGACTATGCGGTCAATATTCTGCGCAAGGATGGTAAACTGCTGGCGCTCAACAAGGAGCTGCTGCCCAACTATGCCAACCTGGATCCCGCCTTCCTCAGCCAGTATTATGACGAGAACAATGAGTACACCGTGCCCTATACCGCAGGTACCCCGTTGATCGTCTATAATCCGGCCATGGTGGACGAAGGGCTGGAGATCACTGGCTATGACAGCCTGTGGGATGAGCGCCTCAAGGACAGTATCGTGCTGATCGACGACGCGCGCAATATCATTGGCATCACGCTCAAGACCCTGGGCTATTCCTTCAACACCACCGATGAGAAGGAGCTGGAGCAGGCCAAGGAGATGCTGTTCAAGCTGCGGCCCAATGTGCGCGTATTCAACTACAATACGCCCCATCAGGATTTGATCAATGGCGATGTGAGTGTCGGCTATATGTTCACGCCCTTTGTGCTGCTGGCGATGGATGGCAACCCTGATCTTAAGGTGGTCTATCCCAAGGAAGGCATGGGCTTTGGCATCGACTCGCTGGTGGTCGTAAAGGACGCGCCGCATCCTGAGAATGCCCACAAGCTGCTCAACTTCCTGCTGGACAATGAGGTGGCCGCTAACACTGCCGCCATGCAGTACTACCTCTCCCCCGTGGCGGGCGCCTATCCCATGATCCCAGAGTATCTGCGTGACAATCCGGCTATCAGCATCCCCAAGGAGATACTGGGCCAGACCGAGTTCATCAAGGATCTGGGCGACCACGAGGCCGTCTTCCAAAGCATCTGGGCAGAGTTCAAACTGCTCTCTCCCAACTAAGTATTCTGACTAAGACGCCGCCCAGCATCATCCTGCCGGGCGGCGTTTTGCTTGGTTCTTTGTTAGCAGTTGACGGCCTCATGCAGCAGATCGAGCACATCCATCGTCAGCGCGGAGTGCAGGCCGTGACGCAGCTGGGCCAGCCTGCCCGCCTTGCCCAGCCATAGGCTGCCCACGCGCGCGGCCTCAAAGGACGTCTGGCCCTGTGCCATCAGCCCGGCCACGATGCCGGCCAGGGCATCGCCGCTGCCCCCTTTGGCCAGGGCGGCTGAGCCCACGGTGTTGAGCGCGCTGCGCTGGCCATCGCTGATGAAACTGACATGGCTCTTCATCAGCACGGCGCAGCCAAAGCGCTGCTGCAGCGCGCTTAGCGCCTTTAGCTTATCCTGCAGCACATCGGCCACGCTCATCCCAAGCATTCGCGCCGCCTCACCCATATGGGGCGTGATCAGCGTGTTGGCGCCCAGCGTCATGCCGCGTTGGGCCAGCATGTTTAAGGCACCGGCATCCAGCACCGTGGGTTTGTCCCTATCATGGAGCCTGGTCAGGCAATCCCAGGAGGCCTCGGTCTCGGCCAATCCGCAGCCTGCCAGCAGCACATCATGCGGCGGCAAAGGCTCAAACAGGCCATCGATATCCCGGCAAGTGGCCCCTGGCACCAGCGCCTGCAGCACAGGCAGGCTGGCACCCTCACAGGCGATGGTGACAAGGCCGGCGCCCGCCCGCAGGCAGCCAAGGGCCGCCATCGCCGCAGCGCCCGCCATGCCCCGGCTGCCCGCCAGGATCAGCACGCGGCCATTGCTGCCCTTATGCGCTGCTTGCGACCGCCGCGGCAACAAGCTTGCCAGATCTTGCGGCTCCAGCGTGCTCAGCCCGCTGTCCACCAGGCAACCATCAGGCAGACCGATATCGCAGACACTCAGTTCCCCCAGCAGATCAGGCTTCTGGGTCAGATAATGCCCCAGCTTTGGATACTGCATCGACACTGTCAGGCTGGCCTGCACGCAGGGCTGATGGGCATCGCCGCTGAGCGCGTCAAAGCCCGAGGGCACATCCACCGCCAGCACAGGCACCTGCAGGGCATTGATCGCCTCGATCAGCTCTGCCCCTCTGCCCTGCGGCGCGCGGTTGAGCCCGATGCCAAACAAGGCGTCGACCGCGCCATCCAGATCATGCAGCTGGGAGGGATCGTCCACAAAGCTGATGCCCAGCGCCTGAGCATAGCTCAGATTGCTCTGGGCGTCTGGCGTACTGGGCGTCCCCAGCAGGCAGATATAAGGCTTGCCGCCCAGCTGATGAAAGAGCCTGGCCACGGCCAGGCCATCGCCGCCATTGTTGCCCTGGCCGCAAAAGAAAGCCACACGCTTGTCCGTAGCAGCCCCCAACATGCCGACCAGCGCCTCGGTCAACTTGCGCGCGGCATTCTCCATCAGCAGGATGCTGGGCACGCCCTTGTCAAATGCGCGATGTTCGGCATCACGCATCTGCTGTGGGCTGATGACAGGTAACATATCAGTCTCCCTCCAGGACGGCAACGGCAGCGGCGGTGGCGCCTTCATGACTGAGGCTCAGGTGATAACGCTTGACACCTCGCTGCTGCGCGCAGCGCAGCGCCTCGCCCTGCGGCGCATAGTGGGGCTGCCCAGCCTGATCATGCAAAACAAGCACCTCATGGGGCGCGATGCCGTCAAAGCCGGTGCCCAGCGCCTTGACGAAGGCCTCCTTGGCGGCAAAGCAAGCCGCCATGGAGGCCGCGGCGCCGGCACCCCGGCTGCGTATATAGGCTTGCTCCTCTGGCGCGAAATAGCGCCGGAGAAAGCGCTCGTCTTGGAGCAATTTCTCCATCCGCTCAATGCCGCACAGGTCAAGGCCCAGGCCTATGATCATGGCCGCGCGTGCAGGATGGCGTTAGAGATGGCGCGCGCCATCACTTCGCTGGCCGCGGCGCAGAGCTTGACAAAGTTCACTTCCTTGTCGACCCGGCCGGTGGCCATGGCAAAGATGGTGTCGCCATCCATCTGGGTATGCACAGGCCGGATGGTGCG
>CAKTTM010000204.1 GCA_934615145.1 uncultured Clostridia bacterium
CTCGCTTGAAAGCTCGCTGCTTCACTGGGCTGCCGCCCGCCTTCATCCGCCTACTGGCGGCGGCGGGCTCTGCCCCCGACATGGATCTTCGATCCTTGACCTTTCTTTTAGGAGTTATGCACCCATGGCATCTTTCGTTGATCGCGCGACACTGCGCATGAAGGCCGGCAACGGCGGAAACGGCTGCGTTTCCTTCCACCGCGAAAAGTTCGTCCTCAACGGCGGGCCCGACGGCGGCGATGGCGGCGTGGGCGGGGACATTATCCTGCAGGCCGACCATAACCTGCACACCCTGCTGGACTTCCGCTACCGCACCAAGTACGAGGCCGAAAACGGCCAGCCCGGCATGGGCGAGCGCCGCTCTGGCAAGGACGGCGCATCGCTGACCATCCGCCTGCCCGTGGGCACCATCGTGCGCGACAAAGAAAGCGACGCCATCGTGGCCGATATGTTCGAGCACGGCCGCAGCATCACCCTGCTGCGCGGCGGCCGCGGCGGCTTTGGCAACCAGCACTTTGCCACCCCCACCCGCCAGGCCCCCAACTTCGCCAAGCCCGGCATCAAGACCCAGTGGCGCGAGTTCACCCTCGAGCTCAAGACCATCGCCGATGTCGGCCTGGTCGGCTTCCCCAATGTGGGCAAGAGCTCCATCCTGGCCGCCGTCACCGCCGCGCGCCCCAAGATCGCCAACTATCACTTCACCACCCTCACCCCCAACCTGGGCATCGTCAGCCACCGGGGCGTCAGCTTCGCCATGGCCGATATCCCCGGCCTCATCGAAAACGCCTCCCAGGGCGCGGGCCTGGGCTTTAACTTCCTGCGCCATGTGGAGCGCACGCGCCTGCTGATCCATGTGGTGGATGTCTCCGGCTCCGAAGGCCGCGATCCGGTGGAAGACTACCGCACCATCAATGAGGAGCTGCACCGCTACGGCCAGCTGGACGCCCGCCCGCAGATCATCGCCGCCAACAAGATGGACCTGCCCGGCGCCGACGACAATTTGCCGCGCCTCCGGGAGGCCGCGGGCGATATCCCCCTCTTCCCCGTCAGCGCCGCCACCCGCCAGGGCTTTGACGCGCTGCTAAACCAAGTCATCGAGCTGCTCAGCACCCTGCCCCCGGCCGAGCGCTTTGAAGAGACGCCCATCCTGGACGAGCCCCAGCTCACCGGCTTTGAGGTCGCCCACGAGAACGGCATCTACATCGTGCGCGGCCCCTCGGTGGTCAACCTGATCGACTCCGTCAACTTCGGCGATCCCGAAAGCCTGCTCTGGTTCCACCGCACGCTGCGCCGCTCGGGCATCATCGACGCCCTGCGCGAAGCCGGCGCCCAGGAAGGCGACACCGTGGAAATCGACGACATGCAGTTTGACTTTGTGGAGTGATTGAGCGCATGCAAGAGTTGATACTCACCACACCCAGCCTGGCCTACGCCGCGCAGCTGCTGAGCTACAAGCAGGAGACCCTGGCCATCGAGCCGCACATAAACGGCGTGGGCGGCCTGGACAGCTTTGAGGACATCGCACTCTGGCTTGAGTTCCTACATCAAAAGGCAGACGAGACCACCTGCCCGCCCGGTTTCGTGCCCGACAGCAGCTGGCTTTGCATTCGCCAAAGCGATAATCGCTTGGTGGGTATGATCAATATCCGGCACCGCCTGAACGACTGGCTGCTGGACTACGGCGGCCACATCGGCTACAGCGTGCGCCCGGATGAGCGGGGCAAGGGCTACGCCAAGGCGCAGCTGCGGCTCGCGCTGGACAAATGCCGGGCGCTGCAGCTGCCCCGCGTGCTGCTCACCTGCGATGAGGACAACGAGGCCTCCCGCCGCACTATTTTGAGCTGCGGCGGCGTCTACGAGGACACGCGCACCAAGCCGGACGGCGAAAGGCTCCAACGCTACTGGATTACGCTGTAAAGTGTTCGGCTAAAGCGCGGCGATGTCGCATAATAGCCGATTGACAAGTCAGCCTTTCTTCGGCTAAAATGCGACGAGAGCGCTAATTAGCCGGAATGGAGGTGTGGGTATGCGCTACATACGCCGTGATATGGAGAGCAAAATAAGCTCGCTCTCTGAGGAGTATGCTTGCCTGCTGATCACCGGCGCCCGACAGGTCGGCAAGACCACCGTGCTCAAGCAATTGATGGATGCCAATCGCCACTATGTAACGCTCGATGATCTGGAGGCCCGGCGCTTGGCACAAGAAGATCCCGCCTTCTTCCTTCAACTGTACCCACCACCTGTGTTCATCGATGAGGTGCAGTACGCGCCAGAGCTTTTCAGCTATATCAAGATTGCCATTGACCAGGGCGTGGCACCGGGATCCTTCTGGCTGACAGGCTCTCAGGCCTTTCGCCTGATGACGCTATCACAGGAGAGCCTGGCGGGCCGTATGGCTATCCTGCACATGCCTCCCCTTTCACAGCATGAAATATGGGGCAGTGGCGATAACAGCCCCTTCAAGCTGGAGCTGCCTGCTTTGAAAGAGCGTGAAGCCAACTGGGCACCAGCGGATGTCGACGGCATGTACCGCCGTATCTGGCAAGGCGGTATGCCGGGCTTCATCAGCGGACGATACAGCGACCGCGAAACCTTCTACAGCAGCTATGTGCAGACCTATATCCAACGCGATATCAAGGACTTCATCAGCTTCAATGATCCGATGGTCTTTGCCGATTTTGTCCGTGCTGCTGCCTGTCGCGTCGGTCAGGTTCTGAATCTGCACGCGATTGCGCAGGATGTGGGCGTATCAGATGACACGGCCAGGCGTTGGCTTCAGGCACTTGAGCAATCGGATGTGATCTTCTTTCTGCGACCCTATGCCAACAACTTGCTCAAGCGCAGCATCAAAACGCCCAAGCTCTACTTCTGGGATTGCGGTCTGGTAGCCTACCTGACACGCTACGAAGACCCAGCCAGCCTCTCCAGCGGCGCCGTCAGCGGCGCCATCCTCGAAAACTATGCCGTCTGCGAACTGATGAAAAGCTACCGCAACGCCGGCCGCGATTGCCTGCTGTGGTATTATAGGGATCGAGACAGCCGTGAGATCGACCTGGTTCTGGAGACCAACGGGCAGCTTCACCCAATGGAAATAAAGCGTTCCGTCAACCCCGGTGCTGGTCTGACAAGCACCTTCGGCCTGCTTGACAAGGCAGCGCTGCCCCGAGGCACCGGTGCGGTGCTCTGCCTGCGCCAAACACTTTCCGCCATCGACAGACAGCACTACATCGTGCCCATCTGGATGATCTAACGCATTCTGAAACAAAGGAGAACACCCATGGAACTGACCACCAAACAGCGCGCCACGCTGCGCGCCATGGCCAATACGCTGCCCGTGGTGCTGACCATAGGCAAGGAAGGCATCAGCGATAACACCGTCAAGGAAGCATACGATGTGCTGCAGGCCAGGGAGCTGATCAAGTGCGCCGTGCAGCAAAACGCGCCCTTGACCGCCCGCGAGGCCAGCGAGGAGCTATGCCGCCGCACCGGCGCCAGCCCCGTGCAGACCATCGGTCACAAGTTCACCCTCTATCGCCGCAATGACAAGGAGCCCAAGATTGAGATCTAAGGCGGCTAAACTGGCATGAAGCGCGCGCTCTACCTGCTGCTGGGCTATCTTGGCCTGATCATGGGCGCGGTGGGCGCTTTGGTGCCGCTGCTGCCGGCCTTCCCCTTCCTGGTGCTGGCCGCCTTTGGCTTTGCGCGCAGCAACCCACGGCTGCATGAATGGTTCGTCGGTACCAAGCTGTACAAGGAGAACCTGGAGAGCTTCCTGCAGGGCCGGGGC
>CAKTTM010000205.1 GCA_934615145.1 uncultured Clostridia bacterium
CGCTCAAATCACTGGATAAACAGGCAGCGTGACATGGTAAACGGAGTCCAAAGTTGCGAACTTGATTTGACAGTACCGACAGATTTGACGCTTACGATTATTCTTAACTTTCTCAGCCAGGATCTTTTCTGTTTCCAAAGCATGCAAAATCCCTTGATTTCTCAAGGGATTTTTGGTTTGGTGGAGCATAGCGGATTCGAACCGCTGACCTCTACAATGCGAATGTAGCGCGCTACCAACTGTGCTAATGCCCCGCGGTGGTTTTTCCCGCTGTTTAGACTCCGCGGAAGAGGAGTTTTCGAAGCTGAGGGTTTTTGCCTCGTTGGGCAGGTGGTTTGGGGTACTGTTGGGGCGAAAGTACGCTTACCTCGTCCTACCAACTGTGCTAATGCCCCGTGGTGGTTTTTGCCCACTGTTTTGGCTCCGCGGGTGAGGAGTTTTTGAGACCAATCTCGAGGTTGGTGGTTTGGGGTGCTGCTGGGGGCGAAAGTACGCTTACCTCGTCCTACCAACTGTGCTATAGCCCCAAGCGCTTGAGTATTGTATCAAACATCTTGGGGGATTTCAAGGGCATTTTTTCGGTTTTCCGAGCACATTAGTGGGATTTGCGAAGAAGGAGCAGGGCCTTGGAAGCTGGCCACGGTATGAGTCGGGCGCGCCATCAGTCAATTTTTGGGGGCGGGCATCTCATGCCAGGTGTGCTGCAGGGCCACTCCCGCCCTCAGGTCTCCGGAAACATCATCTCATCCATATAGTACTCATTGAACAGCGGGTTGCCGCCCAGCTCCACATGGATGGAGCGCTGGGCGAGGGCGGCCAGGTCATCCAGGCGGTCAGCATTGAGCAGAAGGCTGGAAGCGCCGGTCAGGGAGGCGTTGCCGATCACCTCGACCACCTGCGCCAGCTGGCTGGGGATGAGGCCGATGCGCACGGCGCTGCCGATGTTCAGGTGGCTGCCAAAGCCGCCGGCCAGATACATCACATCAATATCATCGGGCACAATTCCGGCCACATGCATCAGCGTGCGGATGCCCGAGGCGATGGCAGCCTTGGCCAGCTGGACCTGTCTGATGTCCCTGGGGATCAGGTGGACGCTTTGCGTCAGGTCCAGGCGCGGCTCTGCCGTTGCGCCGGTGTCGGATATCCGCCCCAGCTGCAGCAGGACGGCGATGGCGTCGATCAGGCCGGAACCGCAGACGCCTACTGGCGCTGCCTGCGCGATGGTGTGGGTGACGATGGCGCCGTTCTCCAGCCAGACGCTGTCAATGGCCCCCACCACGCTGCCGCAGCCCATGTGGATGCCAGCGCCCTCAAAGGCAGGCCCGGCGGCTGTGGATGTCACCAACAGCCGGCCCTTGTGCCAAAGGGCGATCTCGCCGTTGGTGCCCACATCCACCAGCAGGGCGGTTCTGTCCTGCTCGCACATGCCGCTGGCCAGCACTGCGCAGCTGATATCTGCGCCCACAAAGGCGTTCATGCAGGGGGGCAGGTAAGCCCTGGCGCCCATGAAGTCGACCCACTCGCCAAAGAGATGATCTGCCTTAAAGGGCGCACGGGACAGCGAAAGCGGGCTGCGCCCGGTAAGCAGGTACAGCATGGTGGTGTTGCCGGCGATGACCAGGCTGTGTATCTCTTCGGCCGATATGCCCGCGCTCTGGCAGGCCTCTGACAGGAGCGCCCTGACTGTATCCACCGCCATGTCGCGCATCTGGCCCAAGGCGCCCTTGAGCGCCGTGTTGATGCGTCCCATTACGTCGGCGGCCACAGCGGTCTGGGCGTTGAGGCGCGCCGCGGTGGCCAGGCACTGGCCCGAGGCCAGGTCGAACAGCCGCAGGGCCACGGTGGTGGTGCCGATGTCGACAGCCGCGCCGTATCTGCCCGGCATGGGCCTCAGCATGCCCGTCTGTCCGCTGCCTTCCACCTGTATCTGCGCCATCTCCTGGCTGCGCGGCAGCACCGCCTGGCAATCCCCGCGCAGCTCGATCTGGCAGGCCAGGCGACCGCCTGCCGCCTGTTCCAGCTCATTTGGCGGCGAGACCTCGCCGGTTAGCTCCACGCGACACTTGCCGCAGTATCCACGGCCGGCGCAGGGCTGAGCAATGGCCAGGCCCATCTGGGCCAATACGGCCGATAGCTTGGGCCTGCCCTCATATTCAGTCTCGTGCGCGATGCCGTTATACAGCACGCTCAGCCTGGGCACGCTACTGGCCCTCCGGCGCAAAGAGCACCATGGCAAAATAGGTGACCGTATTGGCGCCATTGATGTATTTGAGCTCGGTATCCTTCACTGTGTGATAGACATCCACCCCATAACTTTCAACGGAGGGCAGCGCCTGGTCAGGGTAGCGGCAGGGCTTGTTCTCGCGCTTCAGGCACTCATCGCACAGGCCGCAGCCGCCGCTGGTCAGGTGCAGATAGCCCGGGGAGAGCATCTGGCTGAGCTTGCCCTGCAAGCGCTGACTCAACTGCACATGCGCGCTTGCCGCGGCGACCATGCCTTCATAGTCAAAGCTGTCCTCAAGCGGCGTGATGGTCTGGTAGACCAGGGCCCTGGGATAGGCCCACACCTGGGCCATCAGCGCATCAATGTCGCCCACATCCGGTGGGCACATGTAGCAGTTGCCATATTTACCGCAGGTGTTGGCCTCGCAGCTGTCCCTGAAGGCGGCTGACAGCACCACCTGCTCGCGCGTGATGACTGCGGCCTTGGCCGCGCCCTGCCGCAGGGCCTCCTGCACCAGCCTCTCATCCAATGTCATTGCACGCTCTCCCTTGCTCATCAAGCCTGCTAGCCAAAGGCTATCTCCATCACCTGCTCTGGGTACCAGGCCTGCGCCGCCTTCAGGCTTTTGCGCAGCGGCATGCCTGGCCCCGCCAGCATCACCAGCACATCGTCGGCCAGTTCCTGCGGGCAGGCCGTCAGATTGCAGGCCGGCCCCACACAGTCGACGAGATGGCTGCCCTCCAGCAGGTTCACGAACCCCTTGATGCGATAGGTGTCCTCGTACACCAGTTTGAGGAAGGCCTCGCAACTTTTCTTTGACATGTCGGGACTCAGCCGCACGGTGGCCTTCTGCAGTGTGATGTCCCTGGTCTCCTCCAAGGGGGCTGCCTCGGCGTGGGCGCCCAGATCCTCCAGCCAGGCCGGGTCAAAGGCGGCATCCCGCGTTGGCACCACCCTCGCGCGTGGAAAGCGCAGCGCCAGCATGGCCAGCAGGCTCTCCTGCTCTTCAGGGGTGATCAGGTCGGTCTTGTTGAGCAGGATAAGATCGGCCACGGCCAGCTGGCGGCTGCACACGCGCACTATGTCCAATACCTTGTGCAGGCGGGAGGCATCGCCAAGCGCCACGCAGCCCATATACTCGATCTGGGGAAAGCCGCCCAGCACGCTGCGCACAGCCGTCGGATCGCTCAGGCCCGATGCTTCCACCAGTATGAGGCTGGGCGCCAATGTGACCACCTGGCCGAGCGCCTCCTCAAACTGATCCAGCCGGCAGCTGCAGAATACAGAGCCGCCTGCGATCTCCCTCAGGCTCAGCTCAGGGCGGTCGAGCAGCCTGCCATCGATGCCTACCTTGCCAAACTCATTGACGATGAGCGCCAGGCGCTGATCCTGCCACAGCTCGATCAGGCGCTTCAAGAAGGTGGTCTTGCCAGCACCCAGGAAACCGGTGATCAGCAGCAGCTTCACAGCATGGCTCCCGTGCGCCTCAATGGCTCAGCACAGCGCATCATCAATGGCCTTATCC
>CAKTTM010000206.1 GCA_934615145.1 uncultured Clostridia bacterium
CGCCAGGGGCATGCCAGGGCATTGATCAAATAGCGGCGGCCGATCGGTTTAAAAGGCCTACGAAGTGGTTAATATCAGACCAGAGGCGACATGCCTCACTCCCCGACGAGAAGGAGGAAAGCATGGACAAGCAGATCTACATCTCAGTGTACAAGGATGAGCAGGAGGCGCTGGACGCCGTCAACAAGCTCTACCGGCAGGGCTTCCGCAGAAATCAGGTGTCGGTGATGGCGCACAATGAGGAGCGCTTCCACAGGCTCTACCAGGACGCGGCCGTGCCAATGAGCGAGTCTGACGCCCAGGCAGCCGATCAGATGGATATTGACCTAAAACCCGCGGAGGCGCCAGGCCCGGTGATCCCGGTCGTGGGGCCAGACCTGTCCGGCTCGCATGTGGCAGCGCCCTATGTGGCGGCCATGCCGGCAGGCGGGCTGGCCGCGCTCAACCTGGGCGGCGAGATGATGACAGAGTATGAGCGCAACCTGGAGGCCGGTGACATACTGGTCATCCTGCAGACCGACGAGGGCCAGACTTACCACCCCGACATGCCGCAGAAGATCAGCGAGGAGCAGGCGGCCAAGCGACAAACGCTGTAAGCCCACGACACGCAATACTCAGGCCCCGTCTGCGTGCAGGCGGGGCCTTTGGCAATATGATGGCCGCCCAGCGCAAGCCGGGCGGCCAGATTGGTGTTGACGCTATGCTATCTGACCAGCAGACGGCCCACAAAGATGACCAGACAGGCGCCGCCGACGGCGACCAGCAGGCCCACCAGGTTAAAGCCGGTGGTCACATCCAGCCCCAGCTGGCCGGCCACAAAGCCGCCCACGAAGCTGCCGATGATGCCCAGAATGATATTGCGGATCAGTCCACCGCCGTTGCCCATCAGCTTGCCGGCGATCCAGCCAGCCAGGGCGCCAAAGAGTATCCATAGCAGAATGTTCTCGATCGACATGGCTTGCATCCTTTCTTTGCCTGATGTGCTCAGGCTTTCCTGCATAGTTTACCACCATGATTTGTGCCTTAAACGCGGCCTGCCAATTGTGCTGCCTGGCCCGGCGGTGCTACAATGCACCTGCACAGGAGGACGATATGGAGTATTTGAGCGCGGACAAACCCTACTTTAAAGGCAACCTGCACCTGCATACCACTCAGAGTGACGGCCACCTGAGCCCCGAGGCCGCCAAGGCGCGCTATCAGGCGCTGGGCTATGACTTCATCGCCATCACCGATCACTGGGCGCAGGGCGAGGCGGCTCATTTTTATCAGAACATGCTGGTGCTGCCGGGCGTTGAGCTGGACTTCTTCATGGTGGGCCAGGTCATCCATCTTCTGGGCATCGGCCAGCGGCCCGGCATCCTGGACATCCCCCGCCACAGGCTGGGCCCGCAGAGCGCGGTCAACCTGATCCGAGAGCTGGGCGGCGAGGCCGTGCTGGCCCACCCCGCCTGGTCGATGAACACCACGGAAGTGATCTGCGGGTTGTAAAACCTGCTGGCGGCCGAGATTTACAATGGCATTTCCGCCCCGCCATTCAGCGGCGACAGGGCAGACAGCATGGCGCTGCTGGATGTGGCGGCGGCGCAGGGCAGCCTGCTTGACACCATCGCCACCGATGACAGCCACTACTACCGGGGCGAGGAGGGGCGGGGCTTCATCCGCGTGCAGGCCGCGGATCTCAGCCAGCAGGGCATTATGGCGGCACTGCGCCAGGGCCGCTACCATGCCAGCTGCGGGCCGGAGATACACGCGCTGCGCATGGAGGGCGACAGTATCCACATCAGTTGCAGCCCGGTGGAACACATCATCTTCCTCTCCAACCTGCCCTGGGCGGCGGAGCGCAACCGCGCGGGCCAGGGCCTGACCCAGGCCAGCTATCAGGTCAAGCGGGGCGGCAGCTTTCCCATGACCTTCGTGCGCGTGGTGCTGATCGACGCCCAGGGCCGCAAGGCCTGGTCCAACCCCATCCCACTGTGAGCGATCTGCCGCTTCGGGTAATCGCCCGCATCCATAATGACTTCCCCACCAAGTTTGGCCTGCCCCGGCAGTCGGGCCTGGCGCCGGAGCTGAGGGGCCGCATCGTCTTTGAGCCGGAGTACCGCCAGCCGGAGGCCCTGCGGGGCATTGAGGGCTTCAGCCATCTGTGGCTGATCTGGGGCTTCAGCGCGCATCGGGCGGGCCAATGGTCGCCCACGGTGCGGCCACCGCGCCTGGGCGGCAACAAGCGGGTGGGCGTCTATGCCAGCCGCTCGCCATTCAGGCCCAATCCCTTAGGCCTGTCCTGCGTCAGGCTGGAGGGGCTGCGCCAGGACGCGGCGCTGGGTACGCTGCTGCTGGTCAGCGGCGCCGACCTGATGGACGGCACGCCGATATACGATATCAAGCCCTACCTGCCCTATGCCGACAGCATCCCGCATGCCAGCGCAGGCTTTGCCGAGGCGCCTGTCAGCCGGCTTGAGGTGGACTTCCCGGAGGCACTGCTGGCGCTGATCCCGCCGGACAGCCGGCCCGGCCTGCTGGCCGCGCTCAGCCGCGATCCACGCCCTGCCTACATCGATGATGAGGCGCGTGTCTTTGGCTTCTACTATGGCGGCTTTGATGTGCGCTTTCGCGTGGCGGCAGGTCAGCTGAGTGTCTGCGAAGTGATCCCCACTGCTTTGCCCTGAGCACTTCAGGTAGTATTCATGCATCAACTTGCATCTTTTTCGTATGAATCTTGCAAGTCGGGATAATAGTCTGTATAATACGCCCAGAAAACGGTGCTCTGGATTGGCACGGGATCGTTTTATCTAAGTTTAGGTAATAAGGAGGAAGCCCCATGAAGAGACTCATCTCCATCCTGCTCCTGACCTGTATGGTGCTCAGCCTGGCGCCCGCCCTGGGCGAAGGGGCCACCTACCGGGTGCTCTACTCGGGCGAGATCACCACGCTCAACTACCTGACCACCTCCAGCACCAATGAGTTTGCCGTCGCGGCCAATGTGATCGACACACTGGTCGAGTATGACAATCTGGGACAGGTGCAGCCCTCGCTGGCCGAGAGCTGGACCACCAGTGAAGACGGCCTGACCTGGACCTTCAAGCTGCGCCAGGGCGTCAAGTGGGTGGACGGCAATGGCGAGGCCGTGGCCGATGTTACCGCTAATGACTTTGTCGAGGCCGCCAAGTATATCTTGAACGCCCAGAACGCCTCCTCCACCGCCAACATACTCTATGATGTGGTGGCAGGCGCCGAGGCCTACTTCAAGGGTACCTCCACCCCCGCAGCGCCAGCCGAAGGCGCCACGCCCGAGCCCCCGGCCCCCGTCATGGACTGGGAGACCGTCGGCATCAAGGCGGTGGACGACTACACGCTGGAGTACAAGCTGACCAAGGTGGTGCCCTACTTCCTGTCAATGACCACCTATGTCTGCTTCATGCCGGTCTATGGCCCCTTCCTGGCCGAAAAGGGCGAGGGCTTTGGCCTGGCCACCGGCAATGACACCATCCTTTACAACGGCGCCTACTACATCAGCCAGCTCAAGCCCCAGGAGAAGCGCGTCTACAGCAAGAACACGCTCAACTGGGACGCTGACAAGGTCTACATCGAGGCCATCGATATGACCTATAACAAGGAAGCCACCACCCTCTCGCCCGAGCTCTACCAGCGCGGCGAGATCGACTCGGCCAGCATCGACAACGCCATCGCCCGCCAGTGGCTGCAAAACCCGGAGACCGCGGACCTGATCCGCCCGGTGCGCCA
>CAKTTM010000207.1 GCA_934615145.1 uncultured Clostridia bacterium
TGATGCGCTGCGGCCTTTGCTATGTATCTAAAAGTTCAGCTGTCTGTCGCGAGGTGGTGCACGATATTGCGCACCCAGATGCCCTTACCCACCATCCATAGGCCCAGCAGCATCTTCAGCAGACCCGCCGCCTCGCACAGGGGGTAGAGGTAGATGATGGGGATGCCCGTCCAGTGCGTCAGCGCCAAGGCCAGGGGGATATTGATCGCCCACATGTACAGGGAGTCGAACACGAAGGTCAGCATGGTGCTGCCGCCCGAGCGCAGGGTGAAGTAGCAGCAGTGCGATATCGAGTGCATGGGCATATACAGCGCCATCGCCAGCATGAAGGCGCTGGCCAGGTGGCGCACTTCTTCAGTGGTATTGTAGAGCCTGGGGAAGTAGGGCGACAGCAGCGCCATCGTCCCGCCGATGACCACGCACATGGCCACCGACAGCGCCATCAGCCGCCACACATCTCCCCTGGCCTTGTCCATGCGGCCCGCGCCCAGCGACTGCCCTACCATGACAGCAATGGCATTGCCCATGGACAGGAAGAAGATGTTGAACAGCGCGTTGATGGTGTTAGAAATGTTCATGCCGGCCAGCACCGCCAGGCCGCGCACGGAGTAAATCTGCATCAGCGTGGCCATGCCCAGCGACCAGAGGAACTCATTGAATAGTAGCGGTGCGCCCTTCTTGAGCACACTGCGCACAAACTTCAGCGGCACCTTGAGCGTCTGGTAGGCGCCGTGCATGAACTCATAGCGGCCTGTGCGGTGCATGGCGTAGAGGATGATGAACAGCTCCACAAAGCGGCTGATCACCGTGGCGATGGCGGCGCCCGGCACGCCCAGCGCCGGGAAGCCCAGGTTGCCGTAGATCAGCAGCCAGTTGCCGACCAGGTTGACCAGCACAGCCGCGATGCCGGCCTTCATGGGCAGCATGGTTTCCCCCGCCTCGCGCAGCGTGCTGGCATAGCTCACGCTCATGGCGAAGGGAAAGAAGCCTATCATCATGATGTGCAGATAATCAAGCCCGTGGTGCAGCATCTTCTCGGCCGATGCCGGGTCGCCGTCGCCGGTCAGGTAGAGGCGCACCAGGCCCTCGCCCGCCATCATGATGACCCCCACCGCCGCCAGAAGCAGCAGGCCACAGATCCACAGCTTCAGCCTGAAGCTGCGCCGCACGCCCTCCATATCGCCCGCGCCAAAGAACTGCGCGCCGAATATGCCAGGGCCCGAAATGCCGCCAAAGATGCATAGGTTGAATACAAAAATCAGCTGGTTGCCGATGGCCACGCCGGAGAGCTCCTCCGTGCCCAGCTGGCCCACCATCATGTTGTCCAGCAGGTTGACAAAGTTGGTCACGCTCATCTGGATGATGATGGGGATCACAATGGCGGCGACCCTGCGATAGAAATCACGGTCGCCGATGAAACGCTGTCTGAAACTCAGCCCTTGGGTCAAGGTCTGTCCTCCCACTCTCTGACAAAGTCATAGATCATGATGCTGGCCGCCACCGCGGCGTTGAGGCTCTCCGCCTTGCCGGGCATGGGCAGCCTCAGCCGCAGGCTGGCAAGCGCCGCAATATCCGGGGCAATGCCGGCGCCCTCATTGCCGATGATCAGGCACAGCGGGCCCTCCAGCTTTGGCCGCGCGTAGAAAGGCGCCCCATCCAGCAGGCCTGCCACCAGCGCAAAGCCATTCAGGGCCCGCAGATCCTCCTCCAGGCTCAGGCTCACCCGCACCCGAATGCGCAGCGCCGCCCCCATCGAGGCACGCAGCGCCGTGGGCGAGAAGGCATCAGCGCTCTCCTGATCCATGATGAGCCCGCTGAAGCCCGCGGCGTCCATTGTGCGCAGTATCGTGCCCACATTACCCGGATCCTGAAGGGCATTGAGGCAGACCAGTCGCTCACCCAGCCCGGTCAGCGGGGCATTGGGGGGCAGGGCGCAGAGCGCCGCGATGCCCTGTGGCGTGCGGGTATCGCTGATGGCCTCAAACTCTCTGGCGCTTAGCTGGTAGCAGGGCAGCGCAACGTCTAGCAAATGGCGGAACCTATCCTGCTTATCGGCCTGGCAGAGGATGGCCAGCGCCTTACCTTCGCGCAGCGCCTCCTGGCACAGGTGCTCGCCCTCCATCAGATACTGGCCGTGCGCCTCGCGCCCCGCGCGGTCGCGCAGCTGCCGCCAAGCCTTGAGCTGTGCCCTGCTTGGGATCACAGGCAGGCCTGCGTGCGGGGCAGCCCCTCCAGCAAAGGCTTGAGCCGCGCGACATCCAGCTTGTGCATGCGCATGAAGGGCAGCACCCAGCAGCAAACGGTGAAGTCCAGCGCCGCCGCGATGCCGCCATCCATCAGGGACTGCGCTGGGCGCAGGAACTGGAGCATCTGGCGGCGATAGGCCAGTGGCAGCGGCTGATTCATTCGCGTCAGCTGGGCGTCGATCTGGCTTAGCAGCTCAGATGCCGCCTGCGGGATATCCCGCTGCGCGGCCAGTGCCTCTTCACGCAGCTGCGCGGGCTTGATCACGATGCCCTGGGCCTGACCATCCATCTCAAAGCCGGCCGCGGGCAGCAGAGGCAGCACCGGCCAGGGCTGCATCAGGTGCTGCTCCTCCTGGTCAAACTGGGGCCGTGCCAGGCTGCCCAGCAGGAGCTGGGTCTGGCCCTGCAGCGCGCCCTCATAGGCGGGGGCTATCACCAGGCTGGCCTGGGCTCCGATGACATCGATAAAGCCCCTGGCTGCCAGGGCGGCGTCTGCCAGATAAGGGGCTGACATCTTGACCACCGGAAAGAGCAGGCAATGCAGCAGCAGGTTCATGGCCTCATCACGCTGGCAATCAAAGCCCAGCTTGCCAAGGGCTTCAGCCACCAGACGGCTGGCAAAATCCAGCGTGCTGTCCTGCTGGGGCTGTGGCGGGGTCTCTCCCAGGGCCTCCAGCTGCGTGTTGCGCTGCTGCTCAAGCTCGCTGACCTGCAGGGCCAGCTGCTCCAGGCGCTGTGTCATTTCATCGCGGCGCTGTGCCAGCGCCTCCAGCTCACCTTCCTGCGCTGCCGCAGTCTGCTGCAGCAGCAGGGCCCTGTCACTGCGCAGCTTGTCAAGCGCCATCATCAGGCTCAGCCGCTCGGCCTCATAGTCCTGCAGCTGCTGCTGCATGGCTGTCTGGATCAAGGGCACCTGCTCGTTTGGCAGCGGCAGACCAAAGAGCTCGCCCGCGCCGTCCTGCGCCAGGATGAGCTCGATCGCGCGCTGGCGCCCCTCCTCATCCTGCCACAAGTGGCTCAGCCAGCGGTGCAGCTGGGCCAGCGGGTCGGCGGCCTGCCCGCGCTCGCCCCGGCGGGACTCCGACCGCTTCTGCCGCACGGCGCGATCCACCACCTCATGCAGTGTACCTGCATTCCTCCCCTGCGCAGCACGGCGAGAGCCAATGCGCGGCAGCGGGACGGCGCGGTAGCTCTCCGCCGCGATGGGCGCCACTTCCGGCTCCTGCTCAGGCGGCAAGGCTTCTGTGGGCTGGACGCTCCCGCCGGTGTTGTGCATAGTCTCTAGCCCCAGGGGGAACTGCGCCGGCCAGAAAAAGAGCCGCTCACGCTCATCGGGCATGGAGACGGCAAAAAGCCGGTCGCTGTCGGGCGCGATGCAGCTGAGCGCATCAACGGGCTGGCCATTTGACTTGTCATAGGGGCCCTGGATATGCC
>CAKTTM010000208.1 GCA_934615145.1 uncultured Clostridia bacterium
ATCATGCGCTTGACATCATGGCTCATCAGTCCCGCCAGGAAGGAACTGAACAGGTAGATGCCGGCCACCGTGCCATAGATGGCGTTCTCTCCGGCCTTCATCAGGCAGGCCACCGCCATGCCCATCAGAAAGCCGCTGAGCGTGCCCAGAACCATGATCAGCAGCACGGACAGGCTCTGGTCGCCAAAGTTCTTGCCCAGCACCAGCACCATGTAAGCCAGCACAATCAGGCTCATCAGCAGCTGCACCAGGTAGCCCGCAAGGCCTGCCGCGGCGGTGCGCAGCCACTTGCTGGCCGGGCTCACCGACAGGCGCGCTCCCTGGGTGGACTTGTCTGGCTGCACGGTGATGATGGTGGCCGCCCCGGCAGAGCTGGCACCCAGACAGGTCATGGCGATCAGCGCAAAGTAGTAGATGATGCTGGGGTCCATGCGGCTCTGATTGATGGGGACTGGCATCACAAAGTCAGCGGCATTGATCTGCGTCACCGCCTGATTGGCCTCGCCCGCAGCGCCCAGGCGCATCAGTGATAGCACGGTGTTCTTAGTGTGGCTGACGGCGTCGAGCACCTGCTTGACCACCACCTGCTCGACTGACAGCTTGGTCACCATCATCGCGGGCGACTCGCCGTCGATCAGCGCGGCCTGCACCTCGTCATCCAGCACCAGCTGGCGGGCGGCCTCCTGGTCTTCTGCCTGTATCAGCGTGAACATCGCTTCCTCGCTGCCCTCGCTGCGCTTGATGCCCTCCAGGATCGCCCGGGTATTGTTGAGCGGGTTTTGCCGGGCGGGGGCGACATAGGCCAGCTTGATGGGCTCCAAGATCGCCTCCGCCGCGTGCAGGTTGGAAAAGGCCATGGTGAAGAAGGTGGAGAGGATCAGCGGGAACGCCAGGCTCCAGAACAGCACGGTCCTCTGGCGCAGGTTGAGCAGCAGATTGTACTTGAAGGCCTGCCTAAACATTGTCGCGCAGCTCCTTTCCAGTGACCTCGAGAAAGACATCGTTGAGGGTGGGCTGGCGCACGGTCAGCTGACCTATCCTGATCTCCTGCTCGTCCAGGTAGTTGACCAGCTGGGCCAGGCTGCCGCTGCCCCGGCTGAGCTCCAGCTGCAGGCTGTCCCCTTCCGTCTGCAGCTTCTGCACAAAGGGCAGCTTTGCGATGGCCTTGACCGCCTCCTCATCATAGTCCAGCAGCTGCAGCATCACCTTGTCCCCCGCGCCGACAGAGGCCTTGAGCTCCTCCTTGGTGCCTGTCAAAATGGCCCTGCCCTTATCCATGATGGTGATGCGGGTGCACAGCTGCTCCACCTCTTCCATATAATGGCTGGTATACAGCACCGTGGTGCCCGCCTGATTGAGCCTTTGGATGCCTTCCAGGATGGCGTTGCGGCTCTGCGGATCGACGGCGACCGTCGGTTCGTCCAGTATCAGGAGCTTGGGCTTGTGCGCGATGCCACAGGCAATGTTGAGCCGGCGCTTGAGGCCGCCGGACAGCTTCTTGGGCACAAAGCGGCGGAACTTGTCCAGCTCCGTAAAGGCGATGGCCTCCTCCACCAGGCGCTTGCGCTCTCGGTGGCCGGTGGCATACATGCCGCAGAAGTAGTCGATGTTCTCATAGACATTCAACTGATCCATCACCGACACTTCCTGCGGCACCAGGCCGATGTTGCGCTTGAGCTCATAGCTGGTGGGGCTCATGCGGCGTCCGAACACCTCGATGTCGCCCTTTTCGATGCGCAGCAGCGCCAGCATGCAGTTGATGGCCGTCGACTTGCCCGAGCCATTGGGCCCCAGCAGGCCGTAGACCTGTCCCTCCTGTACGGTCAGATCGAAGTGATCCAGGGCCAGCAGTTCCTTATAGCGTTTGACCACCTTGCTCATGTTGATAACCATCTTTTCATACCCTCCTTGATGCTGCCATTGTAAGCGCAAGGGCCAGGCAGCCAACAGTCACTGCAGGCATGAAATGCATGTGACAATTGTCATGTCCTGTGTTAGGATGCTCACGAGGTGGTTGATTTGGCATGGTTTGATCTGCTCAGCCAGGGGCTGCTGTGGTTGGGCTGCGTGTTGCAGCTCTTCCTGCCGGGCCTGGACGATGTCCGGCTGATCAGCCTGCTTGTCTGCACAACGATCACCATGCTGATGAACCTGCTAAGCGATCAAAGCTGGCTACTGTATGGCTCGCTGCTGCTCTACACCGGGCTCTGCCTCATCTTCCCCCATATGCTGCTGTTCTGGCCGGTGATCTTCTACATCTGTATGCACCGCGTGCATGCGGCGGCGCTGCTCGGCCTGCTGGCGCTGAGCCTGCTGTATCGACAAAGCGAGCTGAGCTGGCACAGCCTGGCCTGGCTGTTGGCAGCGCCCCTGCTGCGCTGGAAGGACATGCACTACAGCCAGCTCAGGCTTGACTATTTCCGCCGGATGGACGACTCGTCTGAAAAGGCCACCCGCCAGCAGCAGGCCATCAGCGCGCTGCAGCGCGAGCAGGAGACGGGCATCAAGCTCGCCCTCTCGCAGGAGCGCAACCGCATCGCCCGTGACATTCACGACAGCGTGGGCCACATCCTCAGCCGCAGCATCCTGCAGCTGACCGCCATGGAGCTGTCCAGCGCAGACCCAGAGCAGCGCCAACAGATGTCTGAGCTCAAGGCCTCGCTGACAGAGGGCATGAACGCGGTGCGCCGCAGCGTGCACAACACCCGCCAGGAGCAGGTGATGCTGGATCAGGAGATCAGGGCGCTGATCGAGCGCTTTCAGTTTTGCCCGGTCCACTATGTCAATCGCAGCAGCAGCGAATTGTCGCTGCAGCAAAAGTATGTGGTCATGAGCGCCATCACCGAGGCGCTGAACAATGTGATGCGCCACTCGAGCGCCACCAAGGTGGATCTGTCGCTCTCCCAGGCCGGCGGCAGTCACATACTGCTCATCCGGGACAATGGCAGCCCCCGCCCCAGCCAGGAGCACATGGGCCTGGGCCTGTCCGCCATGGAAGAGCGCGTGCGCGGCCTGGGCGGCAGCATGATTGTCTCCGCCCAGAATGGCTTTCGCATCCTGATCACACTGCCCCAGGAGGACGCGGCATGAGAATCATCATCATCGACGACGACCGCATCGTGCGCCAGGCGCTGAAGACCATCCTGCAGCAGGACGCGGAGATCAGCGTGGTCGGCATGGGCGAGAACTATCAGGACGCGCTGCGCCTGTATGAGGAGCAGCAGCCGGACATACTGCTCATGGACATCCGCATGGGCGAAAGAACCGGCCTGGACGCGGCCCAGGACATACTGGCCCGCCATCCCCAGGCGCGCATCCTCTTCCTGACCACCTTCCTGGATGATGACTACATCACCAAGGCCCTGCGCCTGGGTGCCAAGGGCTATTTGCTCAAGCAGGATTATGAGAGCATATTGCCCTCCCTCAAGGCCGTGCAAAGCGGGCAGACCGTCTTTGGCAGCGAGATCGTGGGCGCGCTGCCCACCCTGCTCAGGGCCCAAGCCGCAAGTGCCGGCTATGAGCAGCTGACCACCCGCGAAAACGAGATATTGCGACTGTGCGCCCAGGGCATGAACAACAGGGAGATCGCCGATCAGCTCTATTTAAGCGAGGGCACAGTGCGCAACTACATCAGCGGCCTGCTGCAAAAGTTTGACCTGCGCGACCGCACCC
>CAKTTM010000209.1 GCA_934615145.1 uncultured Clostridia bacterium
TGTCATAGGTCAAGTCTGCCATTTGCGGCGCGCTCATGCCGCGCAGCTGGGCCAGCAGCTCGCACACATGGCGCACATTGGCGGGCGTGTTGCGCCGCCCCCGCCGGGGCTCAGGCGCCAGATAGGGGCTGTCGGTCTCGATCAGCAGCCTGTCAAGCGGCGTTTGTTGCGCCGCCAGGCGCAGCTTGTTGGCATTCTTGAATGTCAAGGAGCCGGCGAAGGAAATCATGAAACCCAGCCTCACATATTCCAGCGCGCTCTCAGCGCTGCCGGAGAAGCAATGGATGATACCTTTGGGCAGCCGAGCCTCTCTGTCGCGCAGCAGGGCGATCAGATCACCGTGGGCCTCGCGCACATGCAGGATGACGGGCAGCTCCCGCTCCAGCGCCAGGTCCAGCTGCTGCTGCAGCAGGCGCTGCTGCACATCGCGGGGCGAAAAGTCATAGTGATAGTCAAGGCCAATCTCCCCCACCGCCACCACGCGCGGCTGCGTCAGCATGTCGCGCAGGTCATCCAAATAGTCGTCCGGCGCCTGGGCTGCCACATGGGGGTGAATCCCTGCCGCGGCGTAGAGGAAGGGGTATTGTGCCGCCAGCGCGATGCAGCGCCGGGATGAAGCCAGATCGCTGCCAACCGTGACGCAAGCCGCGACGCCCTGGGCTGGCAGGGCGTCGATCACCTGGTCGCGGTCTTCATCATATTTGTCGTCGTCCAGGTGGCAGTGGCTGTCAAAGAGTCTCAGGTCGTCCATCAGCTGATCGTGCTGCCGGCGTCCACCGCCTCGGCCAGGCCCAGCACACGCAGCGCGCCATCTTTCAGGTCCTCGGCGCTGAGTATCATACCTTGGGACTCGATGCCCCTGATCTTGCGCGGGGCCAGATTGGCCAGCAGCACCACCTGCTTGCCGATGAGCGATTCCGGCTGATAGTGCTGAGCAATGCCAGACAGCACCGTGCGGGTCTCCTTGCCAAGCGACAGGCTGAACTGCAGCAGCTTGTCGCTCTTCTCCACCTTCTTGCAGTCAAGCACGGTGGCCACGCGCAGATCCAGCTTGGCAAAGTCATCGATGCTGATGGCAGGCTTGATGGGCACCCCAACCTCCTCTGTTTCTTCCACCGACTCGGGCTCTACCGCCTCCAGCGCCGCCAGCTCCTGCTTGATGTCGAGCCTGGGGAACAGCGCCTCGCCCTTGCTGACCTTGGTGCCGGCGGGCAGCCCGCCAAAGCGCTCCAATGAGGTCAGGGTCTTGAGCGCCTCGTCCTGCAGGCCCAACTGCGCGTATATGCGGCCCGGGGTGTTGGGCATCACGGGCGCTATCAGCACGGCCACAAAGCGAATACATTCTGCCAGCACATAGAGCACGGTCTTGAGCCGCTCGTGGTCACCACCCTCGCGCCCAAGCACCCAGGGCTGGGTCTGGTCGATGTAGCGGTTGCAGTCGCCAATCAGCTGCCATATCTCGCTAAGCGCCTGTGAAAACTGCAGGCCGTCCATAGCCGCGGCCACATTGCCCGGCAAGGCCTCGGCATGGGCCTTCAAGGCCTCATCCAAGGCCTGATAGGGTGTTGTGGGCTCGGGCACCGTGCCTGCAAAGTACTTCTCAATCATCGCCACCGTGCGGCTGACCAGGTTGCCCAGGTCATTGGCCAGGTCAGCATTGATGCGGTTGAGCAACGCTTCGTTGGTATAGTTGCCGTCAGCGCCAAAGGGCATCTCGCGCATCAGGTAATAGCGCAGGGCGTCTGCGCCATAGCGCGCCACAATGGGCTGGGAGTAGACCACATTGCCCTTTGACTTGCTCATTTTATCGCTGCCAAACAGCAGCCAGCCATGTCCGTACACTTGCTCTGGCAGCGGCAGGCCCAGGGCATGCAGCAGAATGGGCCAGTAGATGGTATGGAAGCGCACGATCTCCTTGCCTACCAGCTGCACATTGGCCGGCCAGAAGGTACGGAAGAGCCCGTCATGATCGGTACCATAGTTTAGCGCCGTGATGTAGTTGGACAGGGCATCGATCCACACATAGACCACATGCCTGGGGTCAAAATCCACAGGCACGCCCCATTTGAAGCTGGTGCGGCTGACGGACAGATCCTGCAGGCCGGGCCGCAGGAAATTCTGCAGCATCTCATTGGCGCGGCTGGGCGGCTGGATGAAGTCGGGGTGGGTCTCAATGTAGTCGATCAGCCAGTCCTGATACTTGCTCATGCGGAAGAAATAGCTCTCTTCCTGGACCAGCTCCGTGCCCCGGCCGCAGTCAGGGCAGAGATTGCCCTCCTTGATCTGAGTGGCTGTCCAGAAGGCCTCGCACTGCGCGCAGTATTGCCCCTCGTAGGCGCCCTTGTAGATATCACCCTGATCGTAGAGCTGGCGGAATATCTTCTGCACCGCGGTCACATGACGCTCGTCAGTGGTGCGGATGAAGTCGTCATACTCCACTTCCATCAGTTCCCACAGCGCCTTGGTCTTTTCAACGATGCCATCAATGAAGGCCTTGGGCGCCTTGCCAGCTTCCTGGGCGCTGCGCTCAATCTTTTGCCCATGCTCATCCGTGCCGGTCAGAAAATAGGTCTTATAGCCCTGCATCTTCTTAAATCGCGTGATCGTATCGGCTGCCACCGTGGTATAGGTGTGCCCGATATGCAGGTTGCCGCTGGGATAGTAAATGGGTGTTGTCACATAAAATGTCTTCTGCGCTGCCACGAAAGTCCCTCCCCTTCTGTACGGGCCTCATTATACGGTCAATGTCAAATACGGTCAAGGCAAAACGCCTATTTCCACCACTGATACTGAACTCAATCGTAAACGCTCGGGTGGGCCGATCTTTTTGCGCCTGCGCGTCGCCTCTCTCACTCAGCGTAGACGCCGCTACGCTTCGTTCTTTCGACTTGCGCAGCCATCAAAAAGCCACGGCCCATCTGTGCGTTTCCTTATTCGTTCAGTATGAAAAGACCCCGCTCCGGCTAAGGAACGGGGTCAAAGTTTGATATCTTAGCTGTCGCTGACCGGCTGCAGCCCGGGCAGGCTCTCCGCCTGCTCCTTGCTGAACTTCAGCTTGCCTTCTTCCACGGTGGCCAGCACGCTGTCACCTTCCTTGAGATTGCCCGAGATGACCTCCTCGCTAAGGGCATCCTCGATCTGCCGCTGTATCGCGCGGCGCAGGGGCCTGGCGCCATACTGCGGGTCATAGCCCTCCCGCGCCAGATGCTGGACGGCCTCCTTGTCGGCCTTCAGCGTAATGCCATTCTCCAGCAGGCGCTTGGCTACGATGCCCACCATCAGGCGGGCGATGCTGTAGATGTTGTCCTCGCTGAGGGTATGGAAGACAATCAGCTCGTCGACACGGTTTAAGAACTCCGGCCGGAACATGCGCTTGACCTCGTCCATGACGCGTATCTTCATCTCGTCATAGCTCAGCTGCTTGTCCTCGCTGGTGCTGAAGCCCAGCAGCTTGCCGCCGACAATGTTCTGTGCGCCGGCATTGCTGGTCATCACGATGATGCAGTTCTTAAAGCTGGTTACGCGGCCCATGTTGTCGGTCAGGCGGCCATCCTCCAGTATCTGCAGCAGCATGTTGAACACATCGGGGTGCGCCTTCTCGATCTCGTCCAGCAGCACCACGCTGTAGGGCTTGCGGCGCACGGCC
>CAKTTM010000210.1 GCA_934615145.1 uncultured Clostridia bacterium
TGCTGTCCTCCCGCAGACGACCGATGGCAATGCCCATGCCCTGGCCAATGTCGCGGTCCAGGCGGGTCTGGGGCCTATTGTCCTCTTCAAAGTAGCTCAGGAAGGGCTGCGGCGCGCTGGGCAGCTTGAGCTGCTGGGGCAGGGGCTGCCACTGGCGCCACAGGCGCTTGATCTCGTCGATGCCGGGCTTGCGCTCAAAGCTGACGCTGACCGCCGCCATATGCCCATCCTGCACGGGCACCCTCAGGCATTGCGCGCTGATGCGCGGCCCTGACGCGTCCAAGACACTGCTGCCATCGGCGCTGAGCTGGCCCCATATCTTCAGCGGCTCGCGCTCGCTTTTCTCTTCCTCGCCGCCGATATAGGGGATGACATTGTCGGCCATCTCCGGCCAGCTCTCCAGCGTCTTGCCCGCGCCGCTGACCGCTTGGTAGGTACAGACGCTGATGGCCTTGATGCCAAAGCCCTTGAGCGGCGTGAGCGCCGGCACATAGCTCTGGATGGAGCAGTTGGGTTTGACGGCGATGAAGCCGCGCTGACAGCCCAACCGCTGCTGCTGGGACTTGATGACCTTGGCGTGCTCCCAGTTGATCTCCGGGATGATCATGGGCACATCGGCCAGGCCCCTGCAGGCGGAGTTATTGCTGATGACGGGTATCTCTGCCCTGGCATAGCTTTCTTCCAGCTGGCGCGTCTCATCCTTATTCAGGCTGACGGCACAGAATACGAAGTCCACAAAGGGCCGGACGGCCTCAATGTCCTGCGCGTCCAGCACCATCATGTCCTGGCAGTTCTCCGGCAGTGCAAAGGGCATGGCCCAGCGGCCCCGCACAGCATCGGCGTAGCGCTTGCCCGCGCTGGCCGCGCTGGCCGACAGCGCCGCGATCTCAAACCAGGGATGCTGGGCCAGCAGGCCGATCAACCGCTGCCCTACCATGCCCGTTGCCCCGATGATGCCCACTCTGAAGCGCTTCACTGCCATACCCCCTGCATGATTATGCGTGCATCATAGCATCGGGGCCAAAGCGTGTCAACGAAAGGCAAAGGAAAACGGGCACCGCGTGAACGGTGCCCGTCAAATGGGATGGACTAATAATCAGTAGCCCAGCTTCTTGAGCGTGTCGATGCTCATCTGGCTCGCCTCCATCGGCGGGCGGTCCGGGCTGTCGTCCTGCTCGATGATCAGCCACTTGGCGCCGGCGGCCACCGCCGCCTCCACCACGCCCTTGGCATCCTGTATGCCGTAGCCATAGGGGCGATAGCTGAATTCCGCGATATGGGCGTCCGGGTTCTCCTTCTGCCCGATCAGGTGGTAGGGCGAGACCTCGCCCTTGAAGCCCACAAAGTCCTTGATATGCACTGTGGGCGCGCGGCCGGTGTACTTCTTGAGGTACTCAATGGGATCCACGCCCGCGTACTTGACCCAGCAGGTGTCGATCTCAGTGGCCAGCAGATCCTCGGGCAGCGCCTCAAAGAGGAAGTCCAGCCCGTGGATGCCGGAAAGCATATCAAACTCGAAGTCGTGGTTGTGGTAGCTCAGTGTGATGCCGCCCTTCTTGCACAGCTTGCCAAAGTCATACAGGAAGCGGATCACCTTGGCAAAGCCGGGGGCGCCGGGGCGGTCGTGATCATCCAGGTAGGGGATGGCGATGTACTTGCAGCCAATCCTTTGATGATAGCTAATCAGGCCGTAGGGATCCGCCTGGGCCAGCTGGATGGCCACGTGGCTGGAGGCCGCGACCAGGCCGATCTCATCGAGCATGGCCTTGACCTCTTCGGCGCTGTGGCCGTAGAAGCCGGCAAACTCCACGCCCTCATAGCCCTGCTTTTTGAGGGTGGTCAGTATCCCACGCAGGTCTTTCTCGGCCTCGGCGCGGGCGGAATAGATCTGATAGGCGATCCTGGGCTTGCTCATGCTGGCCTCCTTAGTCAAAGTAGACGGGCTTGCCGGTCTTGGCGGACTCGTAGATGGCCTCCAGGATGCGGGTGACCACGATGGCCTGCTCCGGATAGACGGTCAGCTTGCCCTTGCCGCGCACCGCGTCGGTGAAGACTTTCTGCTCGATGATCTGCATGTCGTCGCTGAGGCCCTCATAGAAGGCGATGTTGTTGCCCTTGAGGTCAGGCTTCAAGGTATACTGGCGGTTGTGCTTGACGCCGTTGAGGCGCAGGCCGTCATGGAAGTCCGCGCCGCCCTTGGTGCCGCTGAGGGTGCAGGTGGCCTCTTCCACTTCCAGGGTGTTGAGCGCCCAGGAGGCGTTAAGCTCGATGGTGGCGCCGTTCTCCATCACGATGAAGCCAAAGGCGCTGTCTTCGACGGTGAAGGCCTTGGGATCCCAGGGGCCAAACATGTTGGCGGTGTCCTTGTCGTTGTTGAGCTTGTGATAGACGGTGCCCACGGCGTACTTGGGCTTATAGTTGTCCATCATCCACAGGGTGAGATCCAGCGCGTGGGTGCCGATGTCGATCAGCGGCCCGCCGCCCTGCTCTTCTTCATTGAGGAAGACGCCCCAGGTGGGCACCGCGCGGCGGCGCACCGCGTTGGCGCGGGCGAAATAGATGTCGCCCAGCTCGCCATCCTGGATGGCGGCCTTCAGGTAGCGGCTGTCGGCGCGGTAGCGGCTCTGGTAGCCGATGGACAGCAGCTTGCCCGTCTCCTTGGCGGCGTCGAGCATCTTCTTGGCCTCTGCATAGTTGATGGCCATGGGCTTCTCACACATCACGTGCTTGCCCGAGCGCAGCGCGTCCACCGTGATGAAGCTGTGGCTGCGGTTGGGGGTGCAGACATAGACAGCATCCAGGTCCAGCTTGAGCAGATCTTTATAATCCTCAAAGACCTTTGCATCCGGTGTGCCAAACTCGTGCGCTGTCTTGACTGCCTTTTCTACTATAATATCGCAGAATGCCACAACATCCACGCCACCCAGCGTCTTGAGGCTGGGCAGATGCTTGTTGTTGGCGATCCCGCCGCAGCCGATGATACCGACCCTTAAGTTATTCATGTTAGTTCCTCCCCAAAGTATGATAGCCTGATTATAGCCTGTATCAGACGGTTTGTCACCTGATTTCGCCAGCGAAAACAACGAAAATTCCCTTGCTTTGCCTGGTGTCTGCCGCTATGCTAAGAGAAGGGGTCAAATGAACACCCTTTGGATGAGGAGGACAGCATGAGCGAAGACAAGGACATGAAGGCGCGGCAGAAGGTGCTGGACATCTTCTTTGCCGACGGCAGACTCAAACAGCTGCCCATGAAGCAGGCCAAGCGCCGGATCGTGCTGGAGCACATACTGGCCGGCTTTGAGACTGATCGCAGATATAGCGAAAAAGAAATCAACCAGCAGATCGAAAAAAGCTTCGACGACTACTGTACCATCCGCAGGGAGATGGTCGAACTGGGTATGATGCATCGTGAGAAGGGCATCTACTGGTTGGATCAGGCGACAAACTGACCACAAGCTACCCGGACGCCGAGCTTGCAAAAAAGCGGCAAAAAGTCTGAAAAAAGGCTTGACAGAGGCTCTTGGATTTGGTATTCTATTCGGGCACCCTTTGAGAAGGGTTGCGAGAACCTTGAAAACGATACAGAGAGAGAAGCGAACAAACGACAGTTAATTCTGACAGAGTTTTAGACTGGCGGA
>CAKTTM010000211.1 GCA_934615145.1 uncultured Clostridia bacterium
TGGCGCGCGACTCCGCGGCGCCGCTGAAAGAAGGAACATGATGTTGAAGCATCTGCCCGAGCAATTGGTTCCCTTTGAGGATAGCGGCTTCGCCCGCCATCCGGAGTATCCGCTGGTGGGCGACAGCGTCCGTGTTGACTGCCTCTATGAGGGCGACGGTGTGCCGAGGCTGCTCTGGTCAGTGGATGGTGTGCCGCGCCCGGCGCTTGATGCAAGGCGGCTGGATGAGCGCCACTGGCGCTTTGAGCTGGGCCAGTTTCATCATGTGGCGCGGGTGCAGTACAGCATCCACGCCGGCGCGCAGCAGCTGGGGCCCTTCCACTTTGAGCTCGGCCGCTGGCAGCGCTTTGAGCATCCGCAGCGCCTGATCAGCAACGCCCAGGGCCTGCACGCCATCTTTGAGGGCGGCCTGTCGCTCAGCTTTGCCTTGGCGGATCAGCTGCATATCAGCAGCCACCGCCGTCCGCCTGAGGGTGAGAGCATCCAGGAAGGCAGCATCAGCCTTCAGGCCGGTTGGTCGCTGCAGCTGGGCGGGGACTGTTTGTGGCAACTTAAACGGTTAAACGAGCGCAAGATCGAGGGCATCGCCCTGGCCGCGCGTCTGCTGCCGGACGGCAGCTACAGCCACCTGCGCCTGGAAGCCAGGCTCCACACCCGGCACATCTGGGGCACAGGCGAGCGCTTTGACCAGGTGGATCAGCAGGGCCTGGGCAGCAGCGGCCGGGTGGTGGAAAAGTTTACCCAGCAGGGCGAGCACAGCTATATCCCCATGCCCTTCTTCATGACCGAGGCTGGCTTTGGTTGGTATCGCCAGGGCGCTATCCCAAGTGAGATGCGCTTTGGCGAGGTCTTCACCCTGACACAGGAAGTGCAGGGCGAGGAAACATATACACAGGACACCATCCTGTTGGGGCAGCCCAAAGCCACACTCCATCAGTACATCGCCCTGACCGGACAGCCCGCGCTGCCGCCTGACTGGGCCTTTGGGCTGTGGATATCGGCCAACGGCTGGTCCAGCGAGCGGGATGTGGACGAGCAGCTGGCGGCCATGCGCCGCCACGATTACCCGGCCAGCGCCATGGTGCTGGAGGCCTGGAGCGATGAGAGAACCTTCTATCAGTGGAATCCTGATGGCAGCTGGCCCGATCCCGCGGCCATGATAGGGCGCATACAGCAGGCCGGCATGCAGCTGGTGCTGTGGCAGATACCTGTTATCAAGCATGAGTGGTCAGAGGATCCAGGCGCGCAGCTGCTGGCTGACGAGGCGGAGGCCATCGGAAAAGGCTACGTGATCCGCAACGCCGACGGCAGCCCCTACCGCATCACGGACAAGTGGTTTCACTGGAGCCTGCTGCCCGATTTCACCAACCCCGCCGCCTGTGACTGGTGGTTTGGGAAGCGCCAGCACCTGCTGGACCTGGGCGTGGCGGGCTTCAAGACAGACGGTGGTGAGTTCCTCTTTGACAAGCGCGCCAGGCTACACAATGGCTCCACAGGGCTAAGCGGCCACAACCTTTATCCCGCGCAATATATTGGCGCTTATCAGGATTGGATGCGGCGCAGCGGCCTGCACCCCCTCACCTTTAGCCGCGCGGGCTACGCGGGCGCCCAGACACAGCCATTGCACTGGGCGGGCGATCAATTGAGCACTTTTGATGAATTGCGCGCCCAGCTGACCGCCGGCATCTCAGCCGGGCTTTCGGGCTTGTTATTCTGGGGTTTTGACATCGCCGGCTTCGCGGGGGAGATCCCCTCGGCCGAGCTCTACCTGCGCGCCACTGCGCTTGGCTGCTTTTGCCCGGTGATGCAGTGGCATGCCGAGCCCCGCAGCGGACAGTTCTACGGCACCCACGCCCCCGGCTTCAACAATGACCGCAGCCCCTGGAACCTGGCAGATCAGCTGAATGCCCCCTGGCTGATAGAGGCCAGCGCGCGCTATGCCCGCCTGCGGGTGCGGCTGATGCCCTACCTGTTGGCAGAAGCGCGCCATTGCGTGGCGGCGCATCGTCCCATGATGGCCCATCTCTGCCTGGACTGGCCCGAGGATGAGGCCGCCCGCGCAGCTGACGACCAGTACATGCTGGGCCGCCGCCTGCTGGTGGCGCCCATCCTGCGCGAGGGCGAGCGCCAGCGCTCTGTCTACCTGCCGGCGGGCCGCTGGCGGCACTGGTTCACTGATGAGCTCTTGACAGGCCCCCAGCGCATCACTGCTTACAGCGACCTGGACAGCATCCCGGTCTACGAGCTGCTGCCCGATGAGGAGGTGAATCCATGTACCTGACCAGCAAGCGGGAGAAGCGCTGGACGGTGACATTCTTCCTGCTGCCCTCCCTGGTGGGCCTCTTCGCCTTCTGCCTGATCCCCATGGTAGCCTCCATCATCTACAGCCTGCTGGACTATGATCTGCTCAAGCCCCTTGAGAGCGTCCGGTTCGTGGGTATCAGCAATTACCTGCGCGTGCTGACCGGGCGAGAGCTCTACGACACCGGGCTGCATACCCTCACCTATGTGGTGCTCTATGTGCCGCTGGTGCTTGTGTTCTCACTCTTCCAAGCGCTGCTGCTCAGCCGCGACTTCCACGGCAAGACCATCTACCGCATCATCTTTTACACCCCCGTCATCACCTCCTGGGTGGCGGCGGCCGTGGTGTGGAAGTGGCTGCTCAACGGCCAGTCCGGCGCCCTCAACCAGCTGCTGAGCTTGATTGGGGTCAAGGGGCCCAGCTGGCTTAACGATCGCGCCTGGGCCATGCCAGGCGTCGTCATCGCTGCCGTATGGGAGGATTGCGGCTATTTCGCCCTGATCCTGCTGGCCGCGCTCAAGGCCATCGATAAGAGCTATTACGAGGCCGCCGATATCGACGGCGCGCGCTTCTGGCGCAAGCTGGGGTCCATCACCCTGCCGCTGATATCGCCTACGCTCTTCCTGCTGGTGGTCATCATCATCATCGGCTCCCTGCAGGTCTTCGACTCCGTCTTCATCATGACAGGCGGGGGCCCGGCGGGCGCCACCACCATCTTCATGGAGCGCATCTACCGCTACGCCTTCAAGATGTACAAGATGGGCATGGCCTCAGCCTTCTCCTGGGTGCTGTTCGCACTGATCATGGTATTTACCGCGCTGCAGTTTGCCGTGCAGAGGAGGTGGGTCAACTATGACACTTGAGCTGCGCCGCATCAACCACCGCCCCTGGCGTAAGGTATTGGCCCGCCTGGCCTTCTACGCCGCCATCACGTTGCTTGCCGCCTTTGTCATCATGCCCTTCCTGTGGATGATATCTACATCGCTCAAGAGCCGTGAGGCCATCAAGACCGTGCCCATCCGTTGGATACCGGAAAGCCCCAGCATCGATGGTTATGCCCGGGTCTTTGGCATGACCAACTTCTCCTTCCCCCGCGCAGTGTTCAACAGCTTCTACCTGTCCGTGATGTCCACCCTGCTGACCGTGCTCTCCGCCTCCATGGCCGCCTTTATATTCGCCAAGGTGCCCTTCCGCGGCCGCGACAAACTGTTCAGCCTCTTCCTGGCCACCATGATGATCCCCGGCACCGTCACCATGGTGCCCAACTACATCATCCTCAATTACTTAGGGCTGCTCAAC
>CAKTTM010000212.1 GCA_934615145.1 uncultured Clostridia bacterium
GCGCTGCGCCCGGTGCCGATTATCAGCTACGCGATACGGCACCTGAATGCCATCGCGGGCGTCGCCATCACGGCCAGCCACAACCCGCCCGAATACAACGGCTACAAGGTCTACGGCGAGGACGGCGCCCAGGTGTCGCCCGAGGCCGCGGCCGCCATCAGCCAGCGCATCTTCGCGCTGGACTATGACGATGCCCTGCCCATGGACAGAATGGAGGCCGAACAAAAGGGCCTGCTGCAGATCATCGGCGACAAAGAGGTGGATGACGACTATATCCGCATGGTGCTGGATCTCTGCGTGCGGCCCGACCTGCTGGCCGCCGAGGGCGGCAAGCTCAAGATCGTCTACACCCCGCTGCACGGCTCGGGCAATATCCCGGTGCGCCGCGCGCTGAAAGAGGCCGGTATCACCCAGGTGACGGTAGTGCCCGAGCAGGAACTGCCAGACCCTGACTTCCCCACCGTCAAGGCCCCCAACCCTGAGGACCTGGGCGCCTTCGCGCTGGCCATTCCCCTGGCCCGGCAGGTGGGCGCCAGCGTGATATTTGGCACCGACCCGGACTGCGACCGCCTGGGCGTCTGCGTGCGCGACGCGCAGGGCCAGTTCCGCACGCTGACGGGCAACCAGATCGGCTGCCTGCTGCTGCACCATGTGCTGCAGGGCCTGAAACACGCGGGCAGGCTGCCTGACAATGGCGCGGTGTGCAAGTCCATCGTGTCCACCCAGATGGCCCAGGCCATCTGTGATGACTATGGGGTGGCGCTCTTTGATGTGCTGACGGGCTTCAAGTTCATCGGCGAGAAGATACAGGCCTTTGAGGAGACCGGCAGCCACAGCTTCCTCTTTGGCTTTGAGGAGAGCTTTGGCTACCTGTCCGGCACCCAGGTGCGCGACAAGGACGCCGTCAACGCCTCGCTGCTGATCGCCGAGGCCGCCTGCGTGGCCATGCACGAGGGCATCACGCTCTACGAGCGGCTGCAGCAGCTCTACGAGCGCTATGGCTTTTACAGCGAGCAGGTGCTCTCCAAGACCCTGCCGGGCAAAGACGGCCTGCAGGACATGAAGAACATCATGCTGAATTTGCGCGAGAATCCGCCATCAAAAATAGGCGACTTCCCGGTGGTGGCGGTGCGCGACTATATCAAGGGCACCCGGGTAGAAGGCGGCCAGGAGACCCCGCTTGGCACCACGCCTGCCGATGTGCTCTACTATGAGCTGGAAGAGGGCAACTGGCTGTGCATACGGCCGTCTGGCACCGAGCCCAAGATCAAGCTCTATGTCAACACCTATTCTGACAAAGACATGGCCCAGGCCGAGGCGCTCAACGCCCGCCTGATGGCAGCCGGTGAGCAGCTGCTCGCATAAGGAATCAGTGTCATAGTAAATTTTCAGCGAAGAAGTCTATCTTTTCGCTTAATTTAGTGATAAAATTGGTACAATAGCCTGAGAGCAAGCATCATTTTTATCGCACTTTGTGCCGTGCTTCGCATGAAAGGAGTTGTTATGGGTAAACTCATCGAGGATCTCAAGCGCATGGGTTACCAATTCCAGGAGGGCAACCCCATCAACATGGTGACGGTGGGGGAGGGCAGCGTGCAGATCAACGAGCTGCGCGTGCAATCCCCCGAGGGGCAGATCATACTGCTCAAGCGCGATCAGACGCCCATCCTCTTTCCGGGAGACACTGACGGTCTGCCGGACAACGACAGGACGGGCGAGGATGGCATCCGCACCACCTGCGCCGAGGTCTACCGCGACTATTACGCCCTGGACGAGGAGGCCATGAGCCTGCTGCTGCACAACTACTCCCTGCGCACCAAAGCCTATCTGGAGGAGCAGCGCCAGCGCCTGGGCCTGACCTCTGTCAAGGAAGGACCGCCTGAGGCATTCTTTGTGCTGGACGAGTTCAATGTCGGCATGGGGGTGGGCCTGATGGAGGTGGGACGCTACGCGGACGGGCGCTTTGTGGCGCAAAGCTCGGGCGAGAGCCTGTACGAGGACGCGGATGTGCTGCGCATGCACTTCTCGCACCTGCCCGACCAGCGCGATGTGGAGGACGCGCTGATCATCCGCAAGATGGAGCGGGATTTCAAACTGGGCCGCCATCGGGAGACCTTCACCTGCTCGGATTGTTTTGAAAAGAGGCACTGGCTGGACATCCCCGGCACCATCCAGGAAAAACTGGCGCTGCGCCTGATGCGCAAGTGCGGCTGCATGCAGCGGAAATGAGGAGAAAATGACCAACAAGAAGATACCAGAGCGCGCGTCTGACGCCATGATGCGCAGGCTGCCCGCCTATTACCGCCAGCTGACCGAGCTGGAAGGCCTGGGCTTTATCGACCTGTCCAGCAAGGACCTGGCCCGCAGGATGGGTCTGACCGACAGCCAGATCCGCCACGATTTCAACGCCTTTGGCGGCTTTGGCCGCCGCGGCCGGGGCTATAATGTGGCCCTGCTGCGCCGCAGCATTGGCGACATCCTGGACATCAACCGCCCCCACGACATGATCGTGCTGGGCGCTGGCAATATCGGCCGGGCCCTGGCGCAGTACGGCGGCTTCCAGCAGGCCAACTTCAAGATCACGGCACTGTTTGACACCGATGAGGAGATGGTGGGCAAGAAGCTGGGCGGCATCAAGGTCTACAACAGCAGCTCGCTTGGCAGCTACCTCAAAAAGCACCCCACCGACATCGCCATCATCTGCACCCCCGCCGACAAGGCGCAGGCGCAGGTGGAGCCGCTGGTGGCCGGCGGCATCAAGGGCATCTGGAACTTTGCCACCGTGGATCTGGTGGCGCCAGAGCATGTCAAGGTGAGCAATATCCACCTGACCGACAGCCTGATGATGCTGACCTTCCGCATGCACGAGCAGCTGGTGCTGGATGAGAAGGAGACCTGGGTCAAGGAATAGTCGCTGGCCCCTGTCTTTTTCGCACCGTCGCAGTTGGCCTTTTGCCCCGCCGCTGCGTCGGCTGCTCGCTTCGCGTAGCGCCGCTACGCTATCGCTCGACTGCTCCTTGCGGCAAGGCAAAATGCCTGCCTGCTTTGGACGCGAAAAAGCCTTCGACCAGCTCTTGGGGGGGCTGGGTTGGAACGAAGGTTATGATGGGGAGGTCCCCTGCGATACCTCCCCTCTGCTTGTCCCTCTTAGATTGCATCATTCGCCGCTCCCTGTGGGGCGGTGTTTGCTTTTGGGCTTTGGTTGAGCAAGTGCGGGAATCCTTTCCTCACATCGCTTACGTAATTTTATGTAAAACCTTGACGGATTGCGTAATTTTATGTAATATGGGTTCAGGGAGAGGTGGGCTGTTGAAGCGTAAGGATCTGATCAGGTTGCTGGAAGCAGGCGGCTGGAAGTTTGACAGATCAGGCGGCAAGCACGACATCTACTGGAAAGACGGCGCCAGTCGTCCGATACCGGTCAAACGGCACCGCGAGATACCAGAGCACGAAGCTAAGGAAATACTCAAACAGGCGGGCCTGCAACAGGACTGAGGCTCATCCCCCTCGGGGGTGCCCTGGCCCTTAGAAAGCGGACAAGTCATTAGTGTGGTAGAATTCAAACACGAAGGAGTTGAATCATATGCCACG
>CAKTTM010000213.1 GCA_934615145.1 uncultured Clostridia bacterium
CAGCAGGCTGGAAGAAAAGCTGGCTGTCAGTGAGGCGACGCGCGTCGACCTGCAGGGCCGCATCTACATCGGCCCCTATCAGGCCGTCTACCGCAACAACACCGCCTGCACCTTTGGCATTCACCTGCGCGACATCAAGCCGGAGCTGACCAGCAAATGGTATACCGTCACCCCCATCGACATCAGCCAGGACGGCGTGCAGCGCTTTGAGCTGGTGGGCAGCAATATGTGGATCATCGGCGAGGTGACGGTGACGGTGGCGGGCGACAGCCTGAGGGTGGATCGCCAGATGGTGGGCAAGGGCGCGGTGCCTGTCAATGTGATTTCGGAGTACCTCAACATCTTCCCTGACCTGGACAGCATCACCCCCCAGGCCCTGGAGAATGACGGCCTGTACGGGCGCGGCTTTGACTTTGGCCAGCCCATCAGCATCGCCAAGGACCTGGCCGGGGATACCAATGTGCTGCTCTATGTGCGCAACCTGGTCAGCTACCAGTCGCGCATCTCAGAGAATCAGTACATGGAGCGCATGTGGTTTAACATGCCCCACCACGCCGCGCGGCGACAGGCCATGCAGGCCCTGATGGACCCCTGGGCCGGGCAGGAAGCGAGCGCGCAGCGCTAAGCCGGGGGCATCGGCACATGAAGCAAGAAGTACAGCAGGGCCCCTTGGCAGCGCCAGGGGGCCCTCTAATAGGATAAAGCTGCAAGGTGTCATAGGCTGAGGAATGTTGTTAGCGCACAGCACTTGCCGCCATGAGCAAGGAGCCAGCTGCCTCGCCGTTCTCCCCCTTCCCCCGCAAAAGCTGTATTTCTATTGACTTTTATCTGCCAAATTGTTAGAGTAACGCGTGCAATAAGTGCCGACAGGGCACATCAGCGACGCAGGAAGAGGCGGTGACGCGAGTGGCGCTTGAAATATTGGAAGCGATCAAACAGGCGGAGCAGGCAGCGGATACAATCGTACGCGAGGCGCAGCAGAGCGCGCGCGACATGATCGCGGCTGCCGAGCGCAGCGGCGCGCAGCGCAGGCGGGAGGCCGGCGTCAAGAGCAGGGAGCAGTATCTGGCCCTGCTGGATGCCAGGCGAGAGGCCGTCACCGGCAGGCTGGCGGAGGCGGCACAGCAGCTGCACAGCCAGCGGCTGGAGGCGATGGCGTCGGCGCGCCAGCTGCTGCCGGAGGCCGCAAAGCTGATCGTTAACAAGGTATTGTCTGATGGCGATCGTTGACATGAAGCGCCTGCTCCTGGTGGGGCTTAGAGACGACAAACCCGCGCTGATCAAGTACCTGCAGCGCGCGGGCTGTGTGCAGGTCAGCGCCTTTGACGAGGCGCCGGAGCTGGCGGCCAGCGAGGCCGCGCCCATGCTCAGCCCTGAGCAGACCCAGCAAAAGCTCGACCGCCTGCGCTGGGCCATCACCAGGCTTGGCAAGTACGACCACAGCAAGGTCTCCATGCTCAGCGCCAAGCCGGCCGCCACCTTAGAGCAACTGGATCCCTCCCCCGAGGAGGCCACCGCCCAGGAAGAGCTGGTCAGCCACCTGGAGACCATCGAAAGCCGCATCGGCAGCCTGCGCGGCCAGCAGACGCAGCTGCACAATCAGATAGAGCAATTGAGCCCCTGGCAGGGGCTGGACATACCGCTGGAGCAGCTGCGCGATCAGCCACAGCTCAAGCAATATTTGGGCAGCCTGCCCAAGGCAGCCTTGGAGAGGCTTGAGAGCGACTGGGCGGGACAGCCCGTGGTGATAGAGTCACTGGGCGAGCAGCGCGACAGCCTGTCGATCTGGGCCGCCGCGCACAGCAGCCAGGCCCAGGCCTTTGCCCAGGCGCTGCAGCAGGCCGGTTTCAGCGCCGCCAACCTGCCCTTTAGGGAGGGCACAGTGCGTCAGCATCTGGCGCAGACCCAGCAGGATCTGGACAGCCTGGCGCGCGATCAGCAGGGCATTGAGGATGAGATGAAGGCCCTGGTGCCCAGGCTGCCGGCGCTGAAAGTTTATTTTGACGCGGTCGCCAACCAGCTGGCGCGCGCCCAGGCCCATGAGCAGACCATCGACACCCGCAGCAGCTTCCTGCTGCGCGGCTGGCTGCCCGCCCCGCTGGAAGATAAGCTGACCGCAGAGCTCAAACAGCGCTTCCCCAGCACCTTGGTGCAAATCAGCGAGCCGGCAGAGGGCGAGGAGCCGCCGGTGCTGCTGCACAACAACCGCTTTGCCACCCCCTTTGAAAGCGTGGTGGAGGGTTTCTCGCTGCCGCAGTACGGCAGCCTGGATCCGACCGCCGTGATGGCACCCTTCTTTGCCTGCTTCTTTGGCATGATGGTCTCCGACGCCGGCTATGGCCTGATGATGATGATACTGATCCCGCTGCTGCTGCACCTGATGAAGCCCAGCAAGGCCGGGCGCAAGCTCTTTTTGCTGATTGGCATCGGCGGGGTGTTCACGGTGTTCTGGGGCTTTATCTACAACACCTGGTTTGGCTTTGCGCCGATGAAAAACGCCATCATGGACGCCGTCAACCGGCCGCTTGAGGTGATGGTGCTGTGCATCGCGGTGGGTGCTTTACACCTGCTGGCAGGCCTTGTCATGGGCGCTGTGCAGCATATCCGCCGGGGTGAGTATATCGATGTGATGTACGACCAGGTCAGCTGGCTGATGCTGCTGGTGGGTCTGGGCCTGCTGGCGGTGCCGGGGCTGGGTGAGATCGGCAAGTGGCTGGCCCTGGCTGGCGCCGGCATTGTGCTGGTCTTTGCCGGGCGCGACAAATCACGCAATCCCTTCAAGCGGCTGATGTCTGGCCTGGGCGCGCTGTATGGCATCTCCAGTTGGCTCAGCGACCTGCTGAGCTACCTGCGCCTGTTTGGCATGGGCCTGGCCACCGGCGTCATCGGCATGGTGTTCAATATATTGATTGGCATGGTCTTCCAGATCGGCCCCATCGGCTGGGTGATTGGCGCGGTGCTGTTTGTGGGCTGCCACGCCTTCAACGCCGGCATCAACATACTGGGCGCCTATGTGCACGCCAGCAGGCTGCAATACATCGAGTTCTTTGGCAAGTTTTACGAGGAGGGCGGCAGCCCCTTCAAGCCCCTGCACCACGCCCCACGCTTTGTTCGCATCTCCGACGCCTGAGCGCGCGGAGCCACGATATCAACCCATTCATTTCTGAGGAGGAAACACGATGGAAATCTCTCTGGGACAGATCCTTACCCTGCTGGCGGCGGCCGTTTCCACAATTCTGGCGGGCATGGGCTCGGCCAAGGGTGTCGGCATGGCGGGACAGACCAGTGCTGGCGTCTCCACGGAGACCCCGGAGGTCAACTCCAAGCTGCTGGTGCTGCAGCTGCTGCCCGGCACACAGGGCATCTACGGCTTCCTGGTGGGCGTGATGATCCTCATCAACACCCAGGTGCTGGGCGGCTCGATGGTGCCTGTGACGGTTGAGCAGGGCCTGGCCTTCCTGGCCGCGGTGCTGCCGGTGGCCCTGGTTGGCTACTTCTCCGCCATCCATCAGGCGCGCGTGGCCTCTGCCGGCATGCTGATGACCGGCGAGCACCCGGACATGAGCGGCAAGGCCATC
>CAKTTM010000214.1 GCA_934615145.1 uncultured Clostridia bacterium
GTATTGTAATTGATTTTTCTATCTATTGCAATCTTTTCGTCAAATATGAGCAGATTGTTACGACTGCGGATCAGCGATCAGCCCCTGCACGGCGTGGGCGGCCATCATCATGCCCATGGCGGCCGGCACAAAGACCATGGAGCCCGGCGCGCAGCGGCGGCGCAGCAGGCCAGGTTGCTCATTGGCCTCAGCCTGCGGCAGCGGGCAGCGCGGCGTCTCGCGTGAATAGACCACCGTCAGCCGCTCAATGCCGCGGGCCTTGAGCAGCTTGCGCATCACGCGCGCCAAGGGGCAAATGCTGGTCTGGCTGATATCCGCCACCTGGAGCATACCGGGGTCCAGTTTGTTCCCTGCCCCCATGGCGCTGATGATGGCAGTGCCCGCTGCCTGGGCGCGCTGGGCCAGCTCCAGCTTGGCGGCCACCATGTCTACACAGTCGAGCACGTAGTCATACTCACTCAGGTCGAACTGCCCGGCTGTCTGCGGCGTATAGAAGACATCCTTGGCAATCACTTGTATTTCAGGGTCGATCAGCCGGACGCGCTGGGCGGCCAGCTGCGCCTTGCTGGCGCCAACATTGCCAGACAGCGCGATGATCTGGCGGTTCAAATTGCTGGGGGACACCACATCGCCGTCCACCAGCGTCAGACTGCCAACACCGCTGCGGGCCAGCGCTTCCAGCGCGTAGCCGCCCACGCCGCCCAGTCCAAACACCGCCACATGGCTGTCTTTGAGCCGCTGCACGGCTTCGCCGCCGATGAGCATCAGGCTCCTGGCCTGGTATTCGTTCATCAAATCCCCCACCTTCCCGCCGGGAGTATACGGGCGGGGCGCAGGGCGGTCAAGCCCTTGCACTGCTTGTTATTTTGCCCCGCTGCGTCTATAATGTCTGGCAGCATCAAAGGAGGGCAATGGCATGGGTAACGAGACGGAGCGCAGCAACTTTATATGGGATATCATTGATGAGGATCTGGCCCAGGGTCGGTGCAGCAAGGTGCACACGCGCTTTCCCCCGGAGCCCAATGGCTACCTGCACATCGGCCACTGCAAGGCGCTGGTGACCAACTTCGCCACGGCTGAGAAGTACGGCGGCCTGTGCAACCTGCGCTTTGACGACACCAACCCGGCCAAGGAAGAGACAGAGTATGTCGAGGGCATCATGGAGGATATCCGCTGGCTGGGCTTTGAGTGGGACGGCGGGCTCTACTTTGCCAGTGAGTATTATGAAGAGTGCTACCAGATCGCCGAGGATTTCATCAAGCGCGGCCTGGCCTATATTGACGAGCTAAGCCAGGAGCAGATGCGCGAGTACCGCGGCACGCTGACAGAGCCCGGAAAGAACAGCCCCTGGCGTGACCGCCCCTGGGAGGAGAGCCTGGACATCTTCCGCCGCATGCGCGCGGGTGAGTTCCCGGAGGGCCGCTATGTGCTACGCTCCAAGATCGACATGGCCTCGCCCAACATCAACATGCGCGACCCTGTCATGTACCGCATCCTTTACAAAGAGCATCACCGCACCGGCAAGGAGTGGTGCATCTACCCGATGTACGACTTCAGCCACCCGCTGGGCGACGCCATCGAGGGCATCACCCACTCGCTGTGCTCGTTGGAGTATGAGGATCATCGCCCGCTCTACGACTGGGCGGTAGAAAACGCCGGATACCGCGGGCCCCATCAGGACAAGCACGGGGATACCTCCACCGGTCCCCGGCAGATCGAGTTTGCCCGGCTCAACTTGACCCGCACCGTGATGAGCAAGCGCCACCTGCGTCGCCTGGTGGAGGAAGGCCATGTCAGCGGCTGGGATGACCCGCGCATGCCCACGCTGATCGCCATGAAGCGCCGGGGCTATACCCCTGCCGCCATCCGCGACTTCATCGGCCGCATCGGCCTGTCCAAGGCCGACAGCGTGGTGGATCTGGCGCTGCTGGAGTACTGCGTGCGCGCTGATCTGGGCGCCAAGGCGCCCCGCCTGATGGCGGTGCAGAAGCCGCTGAAGGTGGTCCTCTCCAACTGGCCGGAAGGCAAGACCGATGTGCTGGAGATGGAAAACCATCCCGATCATCCCGAGTTTGGGCACAGAAAGGTCAGCTTTGGCAAGACGCTCTACATCGATGCCGACGACTTCATGGAGGATCCGCCAAAGAAGTTCTTCCGCCTGCGCCCGGATGGCGAGGTGCGGCTCAAGGGCGCCTACATCATCAAGTGTGAGCAGGTCGTAAAGCTCGCCGACGGCAGCATTGACCACCTGGTCTGCTCGGTGGATCTGGACAGCCGCTCCGGCTCGCCAGGTGCCGATCGCAAGGTCAAGGGCACTCTGCACTGGGTCAATGCCGATGACTGTGTGCCGCTGACCATGCGGCTGTACGAGCCGCTGCTGATGGATGAAAGCGAGATCGACGAGGAAGTGGACAAGAAGGACTTCGTCTCCCAGCTCAACCCCAGCAGCCTGAAAATTGTCCATGGCTTTGGCGAGCGCGCGCTGGAGGCCGCGCAGGAGGGTGACACCTATCAGTTCCTGCGCACCGGCTACTTCTGCAAGGACAGGGATTCCACGCCCGAGCAGCCTGTGTTCAACCTGGTCGTGGGACTTAAAGACAGCTATAAACCTGAATAGTGCTGAACGAATATCGAAGCGACCATAACTGAGTTCAGTATCAATACTTGGAGGCAATGATGACAACCGTCCGCACGCGCTTTGCGCCCAGCCCCACCGGTTATCTGCACCTGGGAGGCCTGCGCACCGCGCTGTATACCTATCTGCTGGCACGCAAGCATCAGGGTGTGTTCATCCTGCGCATCGAGGATACCGATCAGGAGCGCGAGGTGCCCGGCGCCGTTGAATTGATCTACCAGTCGCTGCGCGCGGCAGGCCTGCATTATGACGAGGGCCCGGATGTGGGCGGCGACTATGGCCCCTACATACAGACCCAGCGCAAGCATCTCTATCTGCCCCATGCCCTGCAGCTGATCGAGACCGGCGCCGCCTATCCCTGCTTTTGCACCAAGGAGGAGCTCGACCAGCGCCGCGAGGCCGCGACCGCCAGGGGCGAGACCTTCAAGTATGACAAGCACTGCCTGAGCATCCCCAGGGAGGAAGCCGCCCGGCGCATGGCCGCAGGCGAGCCCCATGTGATCCGGCAGAACATCCCCACAGAGGGCATGGCAGGCTTTGATGACCTGCTCTACGGCCACATCGAGGTGCCCTGCGACACGCTGGACGACAATGTGCTGATCAAGGCTGACGGCCTACCCACCTATAACTTTGCCAATGTGGTGGATGATCACCTGATGGGCATCACCCATGTCACCAGGGGCACGGAGTATCTGTCCAGCGCGCCCAAGTACAACCTGCTGTATGAGAGCTTTGGCTGGACCCCGCCCAACTATCTGCATCTGCCGGTGGTGATGAAGGATGCCACGCGCAAGCTGTCCAAGCGCCATGGCGATCCCTCCTTTGAGGACCTGCTGGCCATGGGCTATGTCAAGGATGCCATCATCAACTTCATCGCCCTGCTGGGCTGGAGCCCTGGCAATGACCGGGAATTCTTCACCCTGCCGGAGC
>CAKTTM010000215.1 GCA_934615145.1 uncultured Clostridia bacterium
GATCAGCACCGTCACCAGCAGATAGAAAGCAATGATGCTCAGTATGTTCAGCGTGATGGCCTTTGTCTTCTTATTCATACTATCCTCACACCTTCTCCCTGGACAGGCTGCCGATGAGCCCGGTGGGCTTGACCAGCAACACGATGATGAGGATGCCGTAGACCACCGCGTCGGACATGTGTGTGGAGATATAGGCCTTGGTCAGGCTCTCGGCGATGCCCATCACAAAGCCGCCCAGCATGGCGCCCGGAATGATGCCAATGCCGCCCAAGACCGCCGCGATAAAGGCTTTGAGGCCAGGCAGCGAACCCATGGTGGGCGACACCGCCGGATAGGCCATGACATACAGATAGGCGCCAATGCCCGCCAGCGCACAGCCAATGGCAAAGGTTAGCGTGATGGTGGTATTGACATTGATACCCATCAATTGGGCGGTGCTGTAATCCTCACTGGCCGCGCGCATGGCCTTGCCGGCCTTGCTCTGCCTGACAAAGACCTGCAGGATCACCATCAGCAGCGCCGCGACCACCACGGTCAGCACGGTGACGAAACTGATCTGAAGGCCCATGAAGCGAAGCGGGCTGATCTGTATCACCGTGGGGAAGGGGCGGGACTGGGCGCCAAACAGCAGCAGCGCAGTATTCTGCAGCAGCATGCTGACACCTATGGCGGTGATGAGTGAGGAAATGCGTGGCGAAGAGCGCAGGGGTTTGTAGGCGATACGCTCTATCAGCACGCCAAAGACTACGCAGACCAGGATGGCAGCCAGCAAGGCAACGGGCGCCGACCAGCCCAGGCTGACCAGCGTCAGCACGGCAGTGTAGGCGCCGATCATGATGATATCGCCGTGCGCAAAGTTGATCAGCTTGACGATGCCATACACCATGGTATAACCCAGGGCGATCAGCGCGTAAATGCTGCCGACATGCAGTCCGTTAATGAGTTGATTGAGGAACAAATTCATGATTTTACCTCGTTGCTTGAGTGTGCCCTTGTTGGTTTCTGCTGATTAGCCTAAATGGCCTGCCTATATATATACAACAACCGACAAGATACGACAAGAGCAAAAACGCAGCGCGGGGGAGATGCAGGCCGCATTTCCCTCCATATGCCACAAAGGAAGGGGAGGATCGCTCCTCCCCTTCCTGCAGCGTCTCAAAGCTTACGGATCAACCTGGGCCAGGTACTGCTTGTTGCCTTCAGCGTCAAAGGTGAGCAGGAAGGCAGACTTGATCGGGTCGTTGTGATCGTCAAAGGTGATGTTGCCCGACACAGCGGCGACGTTGGTGGCCTTGATGGCGGCAACAACGGCTTCCTTATCGGTGGTGCCAGCGGCCTCAATGGCGCTGAGCAGCACGAGGGCGGCGTCATAGCCGGTGGCGGAGAAGGAGATGGTGGGCAGCTTGCCATACTCGGCCTCAAAGGCCTTGACAAACTCGACCGCCTTCTCGCTGTCGGCGTCGGTGGTGAAGTGGTCGGTATAGACCAGGTTGGTCAGCAGGCTCTTTTCGGTGACCAGCTCCACGATGTCGGAGATGCCGTCAGCGCCGTAGAACTTGACATCCAGCCCGATGTCCTTGGCCTGGGCCAGCACCATGGCAGCATCAGCGCCATAGTAGGGCAGGAAGACGGCCTCGGGGTTGGCGTTCTTGATGGTGGTCAACTGGGTCTTGTAGTCCTTCTCGCCGTAGGCAGCGGCCTCGGTGGCCACGATTTCCACACCCTCGGCCTCAGCCTTGGCCTTGAAGGCCTCATACAGGCCATTGGAGTACTCAGTGGCATTGTCATAGAGCACGGCGACCCTCTTGGCACCCTGCTGCGCCATGTAGTTGGCGATGGCATTGCCCTGGAAGGGATCCAGGAAGCAGGTGCGGAAGACATTGGGACGATCGGTCGTCACATCATAGGCAGTGGAGGAGGGGGTGATCTGCGGGATGCCATCCTCAGCAGACACCTCGGCCAGGGCCTTGGACTCGCCGGACAGCACGCCGCCGATGAGGCCTACGACCTCGTCTTGCTCAATCACCTTGTTGTAAGCGCTGATGGCAAACGCGGGGTCGCCCTGGGTGTCTTCCCAGATGACCTCAACCTGCTTGCCCAGCACGCCGCCAGCGGCGTTGATCTGCTTGACATAGAGGTCAACGCCTTCCTTGACAGCCAGACCATACTTGGAGTAGTCGCCCGACAGGACACCAATCCCGCCGATCTTGATGGTATCCTGCGCCAGGGCAGGAATCATGATACCAAGGCCAAGAACGAGGGCCAGGATCAGGGAAATCCACTTGCGTTGCTTCATAAAAGTTTGACCTCCATTGCAATTCTGCGAAACAGACTCCGCAGTTTAGAGTAGAATACAGACTAGCGTAGAATTATGCAAGCAGAAAATTGTTCCTGTTATGTATCTTCACAAGCGCCTTTCAGGGCGCCATGCTTGACAGCCTGCGCCCTGCTGATACAATGTGGGCGGCGGCCTGATGGCCGAAGGAGAGTAGGGCATGAAGCTGTACGAACTGAGGGTGGCGGAATCGCAGGCCGGCAGCAAGCTGCTGGCATTGCTGCGGCGCGCGCATCCTCAGGCCAGGGACTGGGTTTTCCAGAAGGCGCTCAAGGAGCGCGACATCAAGGTGGACGGCAAGCGGGTGGACAGCAATATGAGCCTGAAGGCCGGACAGCTGATACAGTGGTACAGCAGCTGGGAAGCGCCCGATATCCCTGTTCTTTATGAAGATGACAAATTATTGATTGTCTCCAAGCCTGCCGGGCTCAACAGCGATGCCAGTCAGGGCACGCAGGCGACACTTATCTCCTGGGCGGAGAACCGCGCAAGGGATGAGGGCGGCCTGTGGCAGCCGCGTCTGGTGCACAGGCTGGACAATCAGACCTCTGGCCTGATCATGCTGGCCAAGACTGACGAGGCTGAGCAGGCGCTGACGCAGGCCTTGAAAGCCGGTCAGATCATCAAGCGCTATGAGTGCCTGGTCAGCGGCTGCCCTGAGCCTGCTGAGGCTGTTCTGCGGGCCTGGCTGAGCAAGGATGCGCTTCTTGCCCGCGTGAATATTTACTCAAGAGAAGTGCCGGGCAGCCGGGAGATCATCACGCAGTACAAGGTCATCAAGACAGCTGAGGATGCATCCAGGCTATCTGTCAGGCTGCACACCGGGCGTACCCACCAGATACGCGCCCACATGGCCCATATGGGCCACCCACTGATCGGTGACGACAAGTACGGTGACCGTGAGCTCAATCGGCGTCTGCGCGCCAGGCGCCTGATGCTGGCAGCCACGGAACTTGCATTTGAAACCCAGGGATTTCTAAGTTATCTTGCGGGCAAACGCTTTAAGCAGGACGCCCCTTTCTAAGGAGGACGGCATGACCCCACAGCAGAGCATCAAACTGGTGACCGTGGATATGGACGGCACCCTGCTCAACGCGCAGGGAGTGATCACACGCCGGACGGTGGCCGCCATCAAGGCGATCCAGGCAGCCGGCGTGGTCTTTTCCATCTGCACCGGGCGCTTCTACGAGAACGCCTCCATCCTGATCAAGGACTATGGCATCGAC
>CAKTTM010000216.1 GCA_934615145.1 uncultured Clostridia bacterium
CTCATCGGCCAGCTCTTCCTCGTCAAACAGCTCAAAGACCCGCTCGCTGGCGGCCGCTGTGCGCTGCAGGTTTTGAAAAGCCTGAGCCAGTTGGGAGAGTGGTTGGGTGAACAGCCGCACATAGAGGATGAAGGCCACCACCACGGCAAAGCCGATGGTGCCGCTGGCCGCCAGCGCCGCACCCACCACGCAGACCGCCACGTAGCCAAAGTTGCCCACGAACATCATCAGCGGCATCATCAGGCCGGACATGAATTGGCTTTTCCAGCCGCTGTCATAGAGATCCTCATTGATCTCCCCAAACACTTGCTGCGCTTCCTTGACGGCGTTGTAGGCCTTGACCACCTGATGGCCGGTGAATATCTCCTCCACATGCCCGTTGGCCTCGCCCAGGTTTTTCTGCTGGGCGACAAAGAACTTCTGCGACCTGATCATGATGATGCTCATCAGCGCAAAGCCTATCAAGCTGGCGCCCATGGCCGTCAGCGCCATGATCCAGTTGGTGTAGAACATCATGAAGACCGAGCCTATCAGCATGGTGATGGAGGAGACCAGGCCGCCCAGGCTCTGGTTGAGTGTGGTGGAGATGGTGTCCACATCGTTGGTGACACGGCTCAATAGATCGCCGTGGCTTACCTTGTCAAAGTACTTCAGCGGCAGGCGGTTGATCTTTTGCGAGATGCCTGTGCGCAGACCCTTGCTGACGCGCTGGGTGACGGTGGCCATGATGAAGCCCTGCAGAAAGTTGAGCAGGGAGGATGTCGCGTAGAAGGCGACCAGCACCAGCGCGATGCGCTGCACGGCAGCCAAATCTATCTTGCCCAGCCTGGGGAAGCCCTCTGTGAGGTTGGGCAGGCCTTTCATGATCTCCGTGGTCATCTGCTTGAGCTGATCGGGGCCCAGTATCTGCAGGATGGCGCCGATCATGGCCAAGGCCAGTGATATCAGGATGGCCGGCAGGTAGGCCCTGCCATGCTGAGTCAAGCGGCCAAGCGCGGCCTTGAAGTTCTTTGGTTTTTCCACCGCGCCGACCATGCCGTGGCCACCCCCACCCATGCCCGGGCCGCCCATCCGCCGCCTTCCAGTGGTTTGTCTGCCTTCGCTCATGAGGCTAATTCCTCCTCTGTCAACTGGCTTTGCGCAATCTGCCTGTATACCTCGCAGCTGCGCAGCAGCTCTTTGTGTGTGCCCTGGCCGACCATCCTGCCTTCGTCCAGCACCACGATCTGATCGGCGTCCATCACGGTGCCGATGCGCTGGGCCACGATCATGCTGGTGACACCGGCCGTGTGCTGTTTGAGCGCGCTGCGCAGCGTCCTGTCTGTCTTATAGTCAAGGGCTGAGAATGAGTCGTCAAAGATGTAGATTTCAGGGGATCTGGCAATGGCACGCGCGATGGACAGCCGCTGCTTTTGCCCGCCGGACACATTGGTGCCGCCCTGGGCGATGGCTGCCTCGTATTGGTCGTCCATCTTCTGGACAAAGTCGCTGGCCTGGGCCAGCGCCACGGCGCGCCTCACCGTCTCATCGGCGATCTCGCTCTGGCCATTGTCGCCATAGGCCACATTGGAGCGCACCGTGCCGCGGAACAGCACCGAGCGCTGGGGCACATAGCCTATCTTGTTGCGCAGCGCCTCCTGCGTGTAGTCCTTGATGTTGACGCCGTCCACCAGTATCTCGCCTTCCGTTGCATCAAAGAAGCGGGGGATCAGGTTGATCAGTGTGGACTTCCCGCTGCCGGTGGAGCCGATGAAAGCGATGGTCTCCCCCTGGCGGACAGTGAAGCTGATATCGTGCAGCACATGGTCGGCGGCGTCCGGATACTTGAAGCCGACATGGCGGAAGCTGACCTCGCCCTGCAGGCCTGGCAGGCCTTCCGTCCTACTGCCGTCCAGTATGGTGGGCTGGGTGTCCAGCACCTCGTTGATGCGCCGGGCGGACACGCTGGCCCTGGGATACATCAGGAAGAACATGGAGGACATCATGAAGGACATGATGATCTGCATGGCATAGCTGGAGAACACTACCATGTTGGAAAAGAGCGTCAGGCGGTCCAGCAGCCCCGAGGCGTTGATAAGCCCTGCGCCTATCCAGTAGATGGCCAGCGTGAGACCAGACATCACCAGCATCATGGTGGGCATCATCACCGCCATGCCGCGCGCGGTGTACAGCTGGTTGCGCGTCAGCTCGTCATTGGCCGCCTCAAACTTGGCCTCCTGAAAGCTTTCGGCGTTATAGGCCCGCACCACGCGCAGGCCGGTCAGGTTCTCCCTGGTCGCGCGGTTGAGATTGTCCACCAGACCCTGCATCAGCCTGAACTTGGGCATCATAAAGAACATGATAAAGCCGATCAGGATGATGACGACCAGCACGGCCACGGCTGTGGCCATCGACCACTCATAGCCCTTGCCCATGATCTTGGTCAGCGCCCACACGGCGGTGATTGGGGCCTTGATGATCAGCTGCAGGCCCATGGTGATCAGCATCTGCACCTGGGTGACGTCGTTGGTGGAGCGCGTGATCAGGCTATCGGTGGAGAATAGGTTGATCTGCTCGGTGGAGAAGGAGGCCACCTTGTCAAACAGCAGGCCGCGCACCCGCCGGGAGAAGGCGGCGGCGACGCGGGCGATCAGGTAGCCCACCGCGACGGCGGCCGCCAGGCTGCCCAAGGTGCATAGCAGCATGTTGCCGCCGGCCAGCCAGATATCCTTCATCGGGCTGCCTGGCGTCTGCACCAGGCGGGTGATCTGCGCCATGTATTCGGGCGACTTGAGGTCAAGCCAGACCTGGGCCACGATAAAGACCAGGCTCAGCAGTGCCATGAGCCATTCGTTTCTTTTGAGGTATTTGAGTATCTTCAGCAAGTGGATGCTTCCTCCTTTGATTGGGCTTCCCCTGGGGCCTGGCCTGTTAGCAGATCGCGGGGCGGAGACTGCCGGGCAAAGGCCATGAAGCGCTTGGTAAGCCTCACATACTCAGCCGCGTCGGCCTCACCCATCTGGGTGAGCACCCTGCGCAGGTGCTGGCGCATGCGGCCATGCATGCGCTCCACGCGCTGTCGGCCCTCCTGCGTGATGGTGACCCAGACGCGCCTGCGGTTGTGCGGATCGGTCTGGCGTATGACCTGGCCCTTGGCCTCCAGGCTCTTGAGCACCGCGGATATACGGGCGGTGCTGCTTTGCAGCGCCTGGCTCAGCTCCGAAGGCAGGGCGGGCTCAGCCTGCGCAGCCAGAAAGCTGAGCACAAACAGCTCGCCGCTGGCTGACCTGCCGTAGGCCATCATCATCTTTCTGTCCGCCATGGTCTGCTCCAACTCCTGGGCCAGTTTATCCAACTCCGGCACGCCTATCTCCTCTCAGCACGTTTCCGTGATCAAATACTGTTAATAGTAAACAGTGTTAGCTATCATACAAGCGCTGTTTATTGCTGTCAAGGGCCTGAGCGCAAGTCACCAGTTCTTCCATTACAGCTCATAGTGTGGTGGATGACAAATCTTTCGAAATTGTTACAGCCAAGCTGTGCCAGCGGGCGGTATCTGTGATATAGTAAGAC
>CAKTTM010000217.1 GCA_934615145.1 uncultured Clostridia bacterium
TTATCTGGAGGTAGTGCTCTGAAAAAGCTGCTGCGCCCCCTGGCGTCCATGTCCATGGCCCTGCTGCTGCTGGGCCTGATCGTGCTGGCCTGCGTGCTGGGCGGCGTCATCCCCCAGGGCGCCAGGGCGGAGAGCTATGTCGCGCTCTACGGCCAGACAAAGGCCGGCCTTATCAGTTTCACCGGGCTGGATCGCGTCTTCACCGCCTGGTGGTTCATAGCGCTGGTTGCGCTGCTGATGGTCAACCTTTGCCTGTGCAGCCTGCTGCGCTTCCCCAGCACACTGCGCGCCTACCGCGAGGGCTTCAGCCTGGACAGACGGCTCAAGCAAGGCGGCGCGCAGTTTGAGCACATGCTGCGCCCTGAGCAGGCAGAGCCCTTTGCCCGGCAGATGGGCTTTCGCCGCCTGCAGAGCGCAGAGCGCGAGGGCCTGAGCTACCGCTACGCCGCGCGCCGCAGGCTGGGCCTCTGGGGCAGCTGGCTAAGCCATCTGGGCATGCTGGTGATCGTGCTGGGCTTCGCCTTGGGGCAGCTATTGCACTTTGACAGCAGCGTCTACGGCGTGCCGGGCCAGACATTGCGCGTGCCGGGCACGCCGCTGAGTGTCAGGATAGACGATTTCCAGATCCTGCTGCGGCCAGACGACACGGTGGAGCAGTATATCGCCGACCTGACGGTGACAAGCGATGAGGGCGGCCAGCCGGTATCGGGCCAGGCCATGGTCAACGCGCCGCTGCGAGCCTTTGGCCGTGACTTTCTGCAAAACGCCACCGGCTGGGCGGTCACGGCGCAGAGCTTTCAGGGCGACAGGCTGCTGGACAGCCGGGTGCTCTGCGCCGGAGAGAGTCTGGAGCTAAGCAAACTGGACGATCAGCACATGGACCTGGCCCTGGTCTTTCAGGCCTTTTTTCCAGACTATGTGCGCGACCGCGCCGGCCCCCGCACCCGCTCGCCCCATCTGAAGAACCCGGCCGCCCTGTTCTCGCTGTACTATGAGGGCAGACTGGTCGATCAGAATGTGGCAGGCATGGGCTATGACATCAAGGTGGGGGACTATCGCTTTGTGTTGAGTGAGCCCCAGCCCTATACCCTGATACAGATCGTCAGCGACCCGGCCCTGCCGATCGCGGCCTCTGGCGGCCTGCTGATGCTCATCGGGCTCTTCCTGGCCTTTTACTTGAGGCCCGAGGAACTATGGATGCTGGTTCAGGACGGGCGGCTGACCGTCTGGGGCCGCAGCGCCAAGGGAGCCGCGCTGTTTGAAGACCGCGCGGCGCTGATCGCAAAGGAGATGGAGAAAGCCACATGAACTACATGCTCTGGGAGACCATCCTGTTTACCGTCGCGGCGCTGCTCTACCTGCTGTCGGCGGTGCTCTACATCCTCTTCTTCGCGCTGAAGAAGGAGAAGCCCGGCCAGATCGCGGGCTTTAGCATGCTGGCCGCCTTTGTCATCCACACGGCGGCGCTGGCAGTGCGCAGCATAGGCGCAGGCCGCCTGCCCTTTTCCAACCAGTATGAGTTTGCCACCAGCTTTGCCTGGGGCGTGGCGCTGGCCTTTTTGATGTTCGCGCGCAAGCCGCGCTACCGGGCGCTGGGCAGCTTTGTGGCGCCGGTGATCTTCCTCATCATCGGCTATGCGGCCATGCAGTCGCGCCAGGTCAACGAGCTGATGCCAGCGCTGCAGAGCAACTGGCTGGCCATCCATGTAAGCACCGCCATCATCAGCTATGGCAGCTTTGGCGTGGCCTTTGGCGGCTCGCTGCTCTACCTGATGCACGAGCGCCTGACGCAGGGCGAGTTTGCCGAGCGCTATTTCCCCGACAAGGACAGGCTGGACCTGCTCAACTACCGCATCATCAGCCTGGGCTTCCTGTTTTTGACGCTGGTGATCGTCACCGGCGCCATTTGGGCGCAGAAGGCCTGGGGCCGCTACTGGACCTGGGACCCCAAGGAGACCTGGTCGCTGGTCACCTGGATCATCTATGCCATCTACCTGCACATGCGCATCAGCCGCGGCTGGCGCGGCAAGAAGGCCGCCTGGTTCGCGGTGATCGGCTTCATCTGCGTGATATTCACCTACATCGGGGTGAATACCTGGATCCCCAGCATCCATAGCTACGCCTAGCTAGACATAAGGGAGGAGACAACATGAAAGGACTACGCCTGTTCCCGTTGTTTGGGCTGATACTGCTGCTGATTTTAGCTGTGCCCGCGCAGGCGCAATTGGCTGCCCAAATCACCTTTGACAAGTCAAGCGTTGACGCGGGAACACCCATCAGCGCCAGTTGGGCGATTGCGGGTGCATCCCCTCAAGCTGAGATTAGCTGCTGGTGGTCGGTGGACGAGGATGGCATGGGCGTAGTCTACGACGCAGATGCTACCCAACAGCCTGCCGTTTTCACGCCGGTGTCCGGGCGCAGCGGCTCGTTCAATGTGGTGGTCAGTGAGCCATCTGGCTCAACGCAACGGTTTACTGAGCACTTCGTTATCACCAAAGGCGGGGCCACTATGGTGATCAGCATGCAACTGGACAAAGAAAGTGTTGTTGCCGGGATGCCCATCACAGCCACCTGGCAGGTCTCTGGTGGTGTGCCGCCGTACCGTTTTGAAACAGGGTGGGAGACAGATGAGGAGAATGCCGGGTTCAGCGTTCAGCCTTTTCGGGCAACCAGACAGGAGAGCTCAGAATACAGCGCCACTGCTTGGCCTCAGATTGGCGACATCGGCCGGTTTTACGTGGAAGTGTATGACAAGAACGGTCAGAGCAAATCAGCCGAGGCCTACTACGCTATCACGGGCGGTCTGCTGCTATCTAAAAAGGTAGCTCAGATCATTACGCAGTGCAAAGCCCAGGCCAGTGGAGACTACTCGAGGGCTAAGTGGCTGTTTGATTACCTACAAAAGATACCTGACGCAGGCGGTACAACGCTGCTGCACAGCTCACCCCACTGCATCCTCCTTCTGGGCAATGGCCTGTGTGAAAGCTATGCGACCGCCTATAAACTGCTTTGCAGCCAGGTGGGGGTTAACAGCATGTTCGTTGGAGGTACGGCCGGCGGAGCAGGGCATGCCTGGACGCTGGTCAAGATAGGGGAGCACTGGTATCATGCCGATCCCACTTGGGGGTGGGATTACTTCCTACTATCGGATGAGGAAATGGCCAAGGATCATAGCTGGGATACCAGCCAATATCCTGCCTGTCCCGTTGCCTATGGTCAGGGATTGCTGGGGGATGCCAATGGGGATGGTCGGGTCGATTTGGACGACCTCACCAGCATGGTGCACTTTCTTGTGGCGCAGCTACCACTCGCATCCCCTCAAAACGCGGATACCACGGGCAATGGTGTCGTGGAAATCAACGATATGCTCTTCATGATAGATGTCATCATCAACCGATGATGCACCAAGAGAACTCAGCACTTGAAAGCAAAAGCGCCCCCGAGCGGATTGGGTGGCGCATTGCCTTGCCTGTTGATGGCTACTGCTCGATCGTCTTAATCCCAAAGGTGCACCGCAGCAGATGCCCCACCCAGCTGACGGCCAGTAT